>DATDEV010000380.1:0-2795 GCA_036522995.1 Polyangiaceae bacterium | reverse complement strand
GTTCCAACCGATGGTGCGCGTGCCCGTGCTGGCGTTCTGTACGTAGCCCGACTTGAAGCCGAGCGAGCCCGCTTGATTCGTGTACGCCTCGAGTGGCGCTTGAGGCGTGCCGTTTGGTGCACCGAGGTTCGAGCCCAGCGTCGCACGCCGCTCACGATGAAGTCGTTGGCTGTCGCGGTGTCGATGCCGTCGTTCGGGTCGTCGGTACTGCAGTCTCCGCCCGCGCTGCCGGCGCTCGCTTCGAGCGGCGCCGTTTGATCGATGTGCAGGCAAACGCCACCAGCAAGCCGAGCAACAGTCCAATCACGTCGATTGCCCAAATTCTTCTCCCCTGAGCGCCAGGGTGGAAGCCATCCCGAAACGTTGTGCCGCCTCGCGTCCAACTTGTTTCGCGAGCCGGCAGCAGCCTCGAGGTCCAGCGCTCGGGTCGGGGCTGGGGCCCCAACGAATCACGGGACCGAGTGCCGCCGCACGCGACTCGCGAAAGCATCGCACGAGCTCTGGTGGAGCTGAGCGAGTTGCAAGACCAACCGTTCCTACTGGATCTGCTGCGAGCGGGGTCTCTTGGGCTGGGCCCCAAAAGATCACGAGACAGCGAGCTTGCGAAGGCAACACCGCGAACCGGTGATGCCGCGTTCACTGTCCTTGAAATTCGAACCTACATGCGTCTCGCAGAGTCGCGAAATTGCCTGTTCGACCGCGCTCGTCGGCACAGCGTCAGAGCACTTGAACTTGCACTCCCGCGGGTTGTGACTATTGTTCTGGTCGTGCAGTACCTGCCCACGCATTGTCGCGGCTGCGGATCGGTAGCGCTCATCTCCGGCGCTGCGAAGGGCTCGACTGTCTGCACTTGCCCTCGCTGCGGTGGTGAAGCGCACGCGGTGCCGGGCCCGACCTTTGCGGTGCACGAGCAGGAGCTGTTTGCCCAGCTGGTGCTCATCGCGTCGCGCGCGCAGCTTCGCCCGGCCGAGGCGCAGCGCCTGTGCATCGACATCGAGATGGGTCTGGCGCGTGGTGATCAGCCGGGCATGCTCGAACGCTTGAGCGATCGTTTTCCGGAGCTGGCCGTGATGGCACCGCTGCTCGCGAGCTCGCCGGCGCGTCAAGCGCGCACGCTGCGCATGCTGGAGACGATCCTCAACGCGCTGTCCAGCCCCCGCAAGTCGCTCAGCATGCCAGTCATGCCGGTCGTGACCTCGGCGCACAAACGCAACGGCTGAGGCCTGGCGCAGTCGGGTCCCAACCGCTCGCGGAACACGGCCCCGCTCAGAACTTGTAGCCAGTGACGAGTGTCTGCGCGAGCAGTCCCCAGCCGTCGATGGCGACGAACAGCAGCAGCTTGAAGGGCAAGCTAACCTGGGTTGGATTGAGCATCTGCATGCCCAGCGCGAGCAGCACGTTCGCCACCACCATATCCAGCACCAAGAACGGCAGGTAGATCGCGAAACCGAGCGCGAACGCCGCGAGCAGCTCGCTGGCGACGAACGCCGGCACGATCACGCTCAGGTCGTCCGGCTGGACTCGGTCGCGCTCCGCGCTGGGCCGGGCAGCGCGTGCGATCTCGTAGAAGCGTCGCCGCTCGCGCTCGCTGGCGTTCAGGCGCAGAAAGCTCTGAATCGGCTCCTTGGCCGCAGCCGTGACGCCCAGCAGCCATTCGGCGCTGTCGGCCTGCTGCGCCTGAGCGAGCAGCGGCGTGACGCGCTCGTTCAGGCGGCTGCCGAGCGGGGCCATGGCCAGAATGGTTAGCGCCCCCGCGAACGCCAGGATCACGGTGCTGGAAGGGACATTCTGCGCGCCGATCGCGCCGCGCACGATCTGCAGCACCGTCGAAATTTTCACGAACGACGTCAGGGTCATGAACGCGAACGGCAAGAGCGTCGCGATCGCTAGCGCGATGATCAGCGTGATCGGACGCGCGAAGACGTCGGCGGTCGCGTTCACGAGCTGCGCTCGTCGGTCTCGCCACGCGCGCTCGGGCTGCGCAGGCCCAGGGCACGCCGCAATACCGCGGTAAAGCTCGGCTCCCGCTCAGCCGCTGTTTGCAGGACGGCACCGGGTGGCAGCTCGCCCAGCTTCTGCAAAGCCTGCTCCGAACCGCCCAGCACGTAGATCGTCTCGCCCACGCGCACGAGGTAGACGGCGCGCCGCCCGTCCAGCGGAAGGCGCGCGAGCAGCTCCAGCGGTCCGCTCGCTTTGCCAATGCCGGCGCGCCGCAGCGCGCTCAGCAGCAGCACCGCGAGCGCCACCACCGCCACGAGTGTGACCAGCGTCTCCACCACGTACCGCGAGAGCGGCGTCATGACGCGGCGAGACTACACGCTGGCCGGGCCGGACAACAGACAGCGGGGCTGTCAGTTGACAGGATCCGACGGTGATGGGCGCTAAATGAGTGACGGTCCGCGAGGGTTGGGAGCACTCTCTCTCTCGAGACCATGACTCAAACGAAGCAATTTGCCCCAGGATTTCGGCTCGACGGCAAGGTCGCTCTGGTCACCGGCGCCAGCCGCGGCATCGGCTACGGCCTGGCCCATGCCCTCGCGGAGGTGGGAGCCACCCTGGCCGTCAGCGCGCGCGACGAGAAGGCGCTAGCGACGCTCGCCGGCGAGCTGCCGGGCTCGCTGGTGGTCCCGATGGACATGCGCAGCGTCAGCTCGATCCGCGAGGGGGTGGCGCGCGTGGAAAAACACTTCGGGCGCGTGGACATCCTGGTCAACAACGCGGGACTGGGCGGGAATCAGTCGGCGCTGGAGGTGACCGAGAGCGAGTGGGACGAGCTGATGGACGTCAACCTCAAG
>DATDEV010000379.1:0-3496 GCA_036522995.1 Polyangiaceae bacterium | reverse complement strand
ACGCAGCGCAAGGTCTCAACGGCGGGCTGATCCGGGGCTGGGGCCCCAAACCCCCCAAGACCGAGCCCCAAACACCACGAGACGCCAGCGCCTACAGTCTGCACGCAATTTTGCTGGGCGGAAGCAGAATCCTGACCCGCTGGCGCGCCCGGCCGCGACTCCTTGATTAGCGACCACGCGGTCGCCCACCGGTCCGTCGTGCTCGGTTGCGATGGCCGGAAAACGCTGCTTGCCCTAACATCTCAATGTTGGCCGCTCGGACCACAACACCCAGTCCGCTGCGCCTCGCCAGCCCCGGCTCCAATGAGTCGGCGGCGGACGAGGCAGCGCACAACCTCGCGGTGGCCGCGATGGTCGAGGGACTGCGTCGCTCCGATCCGGCAGTGACGCGCCGCTTTTTCGAGACGTATGCGAGCCGCGTAGAGCGAACGCTCAGACGCCTACTCGGCCCCACGGACGACATGGAAGACTTGGTTCACGACGTATTCGTCGACGCGCTCGAGGCGATCGACAAGCTGCGCGAACCGGCGGCGCTGCCGGGGTGGGTGACGGGCATCGCCGTCATCACGGCCAAGCGCAAACTCCAAAAGCAGTATCGCCGTCGCTGGTTGTCGCTGACCCCCACGGGTGTATTGCCCGAGCCGCCCAGCACGCCTGGCGACGTGGAGGCGCGAGCCGCCTTCCGCTCGATTCATCAGATCCTCGGCCTGATGCGCCCCGATGACAGGATCGCCCTACTGCTGTATCGCATCGACGGGCTCACCGTCGAAGACGCCTCGCAGGTGATGGGCATCTCCAGCAGCACCTTCAAGCGGAGACTGCGTCGTGGCGAGCGCCACCTGCTGAAGCTGGCCAAGCGCTCGACCACCTTGCGCATTTGGCTGGCGGACGAGGGGAGGCTTTCATGACCGATGCCGTCGGCCGCCTGCTCGAAACCTACGCCGGCGGACTGGAGGCGCAGCCTCACGCTACCGGCAACGTGAATCGCCTGGAGCAACGGGTGCGCAGCACGCTGCGCGAGCGCGCCGTGGAGCGTAACCAAACGGTCCAGCGTTTGCAGGCGGCGCTGGCGGTCGCGGCGGCGTGTGCGCTGCTAGCTGGCGGAGGTGCGTACCGGCTGGCGCAGCGCCCGGCGCCCAGCGCCGAAGTAGCCGCTTCGGCGCCTGCGGGTGAGTGGCTGTCGACCACCGGCGCGGCCCAGGAGCGCGCGTTCGCAGACGGCTCGTCCTTGCGACTCGAGAGCGCGTCGAGCGCGCGCGTGCAGTTCGGTACCAAGACGGGCGGGCTGGTGCATCTGGATCGTGGAGCGGTGCGGCTCAAAGTGCAGCATCGCGACGGCTCCAGTTGGCGCGTGGCGGCGGGTCCGTACGAGGTCGAGGCCATCGGCACCGAGTTCGTGGTGGATTGGGTAGCCGATCGCGACAAGCCGCTGCGCGTGAGCGTGACCGAGGGCACCGTGGCGGTGCGCGGTCCTGCCTTCCGTGGCACCCGCTTCGTCTCCGCCCATCAGATGGTCGAAGTGACCGGCCAGGAAGCGGCGAGCGCGGTCACTGATTTGCCGCTCGAGCCCGCGCTGGAGCCCCCGGCAACGGATGACGCAGCAACGAATGGCGCCCGGCAGCGCGGCAGCGAGCCTTCGTGGCGGGCGCTCGAGGCGGCCGGCAAGTACGCCGACGCGGTGCGGGTTGCCGAGCGGCGCGGACTTTCGAGCGTGTACCAAACCGGCAGCGCCGACGACCTGATGGCGCTCTCCCGGGCAGCTCGTTTCGCAGGCCGCGCCGACGTGGCACGCGACGCATCGATGGCTTGTCGGGCTCGCTTCGCTGGCTTGCCGCAAGCGGCCCTGTCCGCCTTCTTGCTCGGTCGAGCGGCCAGCGGCGCGCAAGCCGCGCAGTGGTTCTCCGCCTACCTGAAGGAGCAGCCGAACGGGGCGCTGGCCCGTGAGGCGCTCGGACGACTGATCGAGGCCTACCAAGCGGCTGGGGATCGCGTGTCGGGTCGGGCGGCCGCAGAGCGTTACCTCAAGAGTTACCCCGACGGACCGCACGCAACGCTGGCGCACGAAGCACTCCACAGGTGAGAATGCGCTGAGTGAGACGGGTCCTGGCAGCGTTGCTCATTGCGTTGGGCGCGCTTGGCCCCAGCGCGGCTTTCGCCGAGGGCGAGCCCGCAGCCAATGCGGGCGAGCAGCGCGATTTCATCGTGCTGCTGCTGCCGCCGGAGGAAACGCCCACGACACGCCGATTGAAGGCGGAGATCTCCGAGCTGGATTTGGCGGTGCATGTTGCCCAGACCGACGAGCCCGTCGATCCGGACGAGCCGCGCATGGCCGAGCTCGCGCGACTGTTCGGCGGCGAAGCGCTGGTGCTGCTAGCGCCCGACGGTCGCTCGGCGACGATCTGGTTCAGCGAAGCGCAGCAGGGGGAGAGGTTGAAGCGCGTGGTGCAGGCAGAGAGCGGCTCTGCCGACTTGCGCTCGGAATCGGTGGTCGTGGGCACGGTGGAGCTGCTCAGAGTGCGGCTGCTCTCGCGGCGCCCTGCGCCCGCGCCGCCGGCCCCGATGCCAACGCCGACGCCGACGCCGACGCCACCCGCGCCGCCCCCGGCGCCGGCGCCGGCGCCGGAGCGTCGCCCGCTGGCGATGGGCGCCGCCGTCGGGCTGGATAAGGCCGGCTCGAAACTGAGCTTCGGCTCGAGCTTCCAGCTGAGCCTCGACTTGCAGCTGGCCAAGCCGCTGGCGCTGACCGCGCTGGTACGACTACCAGCCACGAACTCTCAAGTCACCGTCGGCAGTGCCACGGCCGAGCTCAGCGCGATCCTGACCGCGGGTGGCGTTTCGCTCGGCTTCAATCCGGCGCGCGTGCTGCGGCTGGACGCGTTCCTGGGAGCGGGCGCCGCACACGTCGTAGCGGAAGGCTTTTCCCCCAATGTTCCGGCAGAAACCAGCCAGAAGAGCCGCTGGGTTTTCATCGGCTCGGGCGGAGCCCGCGCCGCCTTCCAGATCGCGCCGATGCTCGCCGTGGCGGCGCAAGCCAACCTGGCGCTGTCGGGGGTGCCGGTCGAAATCGTGCTCAATGATCAGGTCGCAGCGGTCTGGGGCCGCCCAGTCCTGTTCTTCGGCATCGGTCTCGAGGTGCGGCCCGCCTTTTGACTGCGTGCTTGCCCAAGCGCGAAGGCGAAGAGAACTCACGCAAAAGACCACCATCGCTCACCCCGGGGCGCTGAGCCACGCTGCGGCGGCCGTGAGCATCGTCTCGAGACCGGTTTGTAGCGTGGGATGAAGCACCGGCGCGAACTTCGGTGAGTGGTTGCTCGGAAGCGCGTTGACCGTCTTCGTCCGCTTCGCTTCCGCATAAGCTTTTGGATCGGTTCCGCCGACGATCCAGAATACATAGGGTGAACCCCACCGCCGGCCGAAGATGCTAAAGTCCTCGCTGGCCGACGCCGGCGGCGTCTCGAATGCGCGGTCCCCGAACTGCATCTGGAAGGCTTTCGCA
>DATDEV010000378.1:0-2987 GCA_036522995.1 Polyangiaceae bacterium | reverse complement strand
AGCTGGGTCAGGTTTAAGGCGCCCAGCAGGAGACTGACGGAAGCGTTGGGGCACATCTGCGTCAGCGTGGCGAGCTTGCGCGGGTGCCTAGTGCGTGATCGAGCCGAAAGCACGCGCACTCGCTGGGCACGCCGTTTGCTCCGTTGACGGTGCCGCGGTGTCTCCGCGACGCTCGCAGAGGAGACTCCCATGAACCTGTCGATTGCCGCGCTTCTGTGTGGGGCCTGTGCGCTGGGTTGCGCGCGCGAAAGTCCTCCCCCAACCGTTCCCGCCGCATCGGCGACCCCGCCTCCGCCCCCGCGGGTCGAGACGGCGCAAGTCGCTGAATCCGCGCCACCCGAGCCCGGCATCCCGAAGGATGCCCCTCCGCTCGCTCCACCAGCACCGCCGCTGGCAACGCCGCCCGATCAGACTCCGTTCACGCTGACACCGGCAGCGGGCACCGGGGCCCCGCGAACGAGCTCAGCAGCGCTTGTGCCCAGCGATCCGACGCACGACAAGCCTGAAAGCGCGCAGGACAAGGAGTCGATTCGCGAGATTCGCGAGCTGTTAGCGGCGGACAAGTCGGTCGCGGCCATCTCCAATCAGGTGACCATCGTGGCCAAGCAGGGTCGGGTGTCGCTGCGTGGCCAGGTGAACACCGCCGCGCAGCGCGCGGCGATCGAGAAGGCGGCGCGGCAGGCCGTGGGTGTGACCAACGTGAAGAACGAGCTGGTCGTGATGGAGTGAGCCCCAGCTTTGCTCAGTCGGGAAAGCTCTGGGTCGCAGGCGCCTCGGGGGTGAGGGTGGGCGCTGGCGGCGCTGGGGAGGGCGCGCTCGGAACCTCGGGAGTGGGCGCTGGCGGCGCCGCAGGCGCGGGTGCCGTCGCAGGCGACGCTGGTGGCGCTGGTGACGCTGGGCCGGCGGGCACGAGTCGACGCGGCCCGGACGTAGCCCCGGGCGCCGGTATCGTGAGCAGGATCGTCGAGACGCTGGGCTGACACCCTTTGCTGTCCGTCACGTCGACGCTAGTCGTCACGGCGGGTCGCCCCGGTAACGCGGCGCGCACCGTCCAATGGCCCTCAGTGAGGGGAGCGTAGTAGCAGGAGCCAAGCTCCTGCTCGCTACCATCTTCGGTGACGGTGACCTTGGCGGCGCATGTCTTGTCACCCGTGGCCTCGTCGATCACGGTGATCGTGACGTAGTCGTAACACTCATAGCTGAGGATACCGGCCACGAGCAGGGCACCACCGGCCGCCGCCCCTACGCCCATTGCACAGCCCGTCGTCAGGGCCAGCACCGCCCCGGCCAGCACCAGTCTCCTCACGAAACTCCCGTCGAGCATGCCCATATCCCTTGTTTGTCGAACGAGGCTACTCCCGCGAGCGGTGCTTGCGTAGGTACGCTCGCCATTTCAAGGCGTGGCTGCATTACTTGGCCTCTCCCAGGCCGAGCTTGATGCGTGATAACACCGCGGCTGGGCCCTGAAAGCGTAGGGTCAAGCCGGCGTCGCTGGCGTCATTGTCCACGACGCGGCAATTGGCATAAATCAAGCTGAGTAGCTTCGCCGCCGTGTAGGGGACGAACGCCGTGAGCTCTTCCTCTTGGCTGCGCACCTGCGCGAGCAGCGCCCGCTCGAGCTCGGCGACGGCGCCTGCGTCGCGCGTGCTCAGCAGGACCCAAGGATGACCGTCGCTGAGGCGCGCGAGCTGTTCGAGGTCTGGAGCTTGCGCCAGCCGATCGAGCTTGTTCCAGACGTAGAACCTCGGTACCCGTCGTGCCCCCAGCTTGTCGAGCAGCTCGAGCGTGGTTCGGAGCTGCAGCTCGTGCTCGGGATCGGAGGCGTCGACCACGATCAGCAGCAGTGAGGCTTCGCTGACCTCGGACAAGGTCGACTCGAAGCTGGCCAGCAAGCGCTCTGGCAAGCGCCGAATGAAGCCGACCGTGTCGCTGAGCACGACCTCTCCGCCATGCCGGGTCAGGCAGCGCGAGGTGGTGTCCAGGGTCTCGAACGGCATGTCCCGTGCCGATAGTCCCGCGCTGGTGAGCGCGTTCATTAGCGAGGTTTTGCCGGCATTCGTATAGCCGACAAGCGCGATGCGCTGGCATTCGCCGCGGCTCTGTCGCTGCGTATGGCTCGCCACTTCGCAGGCGACGAGCGCACGGCGTAGCTCTTTGAGGCGCCCATCCAGCTTGCGGGCCATCAGCTCCGACGCCGTTTCGCCGGGGCCACGCGCGTGCGTGTTGCCGCCGGTTTGCTGGTCCATGTCCAGCCCCACGCCGCGGATGCGTGGGCGCAAGTATTCGAGCTGCGCAATCTCGACCTGGATCTTGGCGCGACGGGTGCGAGCGTGTCGCAAGAAGACGTTCAGGATGATGGCTTCGCGGTCGCAGATCGCCATGCCCGCGGCGTCTTCCAGATTGCGGGTCTGCGATGGCGAAAGCTCTGCGTCGAGCACCAGCATGGCCGCGCCGCTGACCCGTGCCCGTTCGGCAATGCCTTGCGCTGTGCCCTTGCCGAGCAAGGTGCGTGGATTGGGCCGCGTGAGCTGACACAGCTCCTGCCCGACGACGTGCCCGCCCTGATGCTGAACGAGCGCCACCATTTCAGCCAACTGCGCCGCGCGTGCGACCGGATCGCGATCAGCGCCGATCGACACCACGTAACAAGCGCTGTCGTTGCGACCGAGCAAGCCGCTTGCTGCTGCGCGGGCACTGGACTGCTCCACGAGTTGCTCGAGCGCGCCTTCGTCCGCGAGCGGTACCTCGGAATGCTCCGAAAATGGCTTGGAATTGAACTTGAGCATACAGAATCCCTTCTTCAGATATCGACTTTGCCGAGCGCGCACGGAGTAGCGGCGCGACCATGCTGGTGCTCGACGCAGAGCTCTCGCCCTCGCAGACCCGCAACCTGGAGGACTCGGCCGGCATGGCGATCTGCGACCGCGAAGCCATCATCCTGAACGTCTTCTTGCGACACGCTCGCACCCGTCGCGCCAAGATCCAGG
>DATDEV010000377.1:0-8407 GCA_036522995.1 Polyangiaceae bacterium | reverse complement strand
CGCCTTGGCTTCTTCGCCCCCCGCTTTGAAGGACGCCGAACCGGTGCAGCCAGCAGCCAGCGGCACGACGAGCGCGACGCCCAGCAGCACGGCCAAGAAACGAGAGCTCTGCAGCATGTGATTGATACCTCGAGGAAAGTGCGCGGCTGACTCGCCAGGCGAAGATAGATGACTCCGAGCTAGTCCAAGTTTCGGCTGCGGCGCAAGAGCAGCAGCCCACCCTCTATGGACGGAGCAGAGCCCGCGCTGTTCAACCGCGGTGCGGCCGGCGGGCCGATTGGACCAGGCAAAGGGGAGCGCGGACCGTGGTAAGGCGGAAGCTCATGCCCGCCGAGTTCGTCCACCTGCACGTCCACTCGCAGTACTCGTTTCTGACGAGCGCCGTGAAGCTCTCGGACCTGCCAGGCAAGGCCAAGGCGCTGGGGATGCCGGGCGTGGCCCTAACGGACGTCGCCAACATGTATGGCGCCATCCGTCACTACAAGACCTGCAATGAAAAGGGGCTGACGCCCATCTTGGGCTGCGAGGTGTTCATCCCGCGCACGAACCGCACGGGCGCCCTCGACCACCTGGTGCTGCTGGCGGAAAACCACGCCGGCTACAAGAACCTGGTGCGTATCGTTTCAGAGGGGCACCTGCGCTCGGCGCACGACTACGCGCCGGCCGTGACGCTCGACTTCATCACCGAGCGCAACAAGGGCCTGGTGGCGCTCAGCGGTTGCATGGCGGGTGTGGTGGCGCAGCGCATTCTCGAGCAAGGCGCGGACCACGCCGAGCCGACGTTGGCCGAGTTCCGAGACCGCTTCGAACCCGGTCACTTCTTCGTCGAGTTGCAGGATCACGGCTTCCCGGAGCAGCCAGTACTGAGCGACATCCTGCTCAAGGCGGCTTCCAACCTGGAGCTGCCGGTAGTCGCGTCCAACGACGTGCATTTCATGACGAAGGAGGACGGCGTCGCGCAGCTGTACCTCGAGTGCGTCGGTAAGGGCCGCACCTTCGCGGAAGAGCAGCCGCTGCACCACAACTCGTTCGAGATGTACCTGAAGACGCCGGACGAGATGGCGACGCTCTTCGGTGGCGTGCCCGGCGCGCTCGAAAACACGCTCAAAGTGCGGGAAATGTGCTCCGCGCTGAAGCTCGAGCTGGGCAAGCCCATGTTGCCGCAGTTCCCGGTGCCCGAGGGCTACGACACCGACGGTTACTTCCGGCACGTGTCGCGCGACGGCCTGGAGCGACGGCTGGCGCAATTTCGCACGCTGGGCAAGCCGATCAACGAGGCCGAGTACCGCGAGCGGCTCGAGACCGAGCTCAACGTGATCATCGGCATGAAGTACCCCGGGTACTTCTTGATCGTGTGGGACTTCATCCGCGAGGCCAAGGCGCGCGGCATCCCGGTGGGTCCGGGGCGCGGCTCGGGTGCCGGCTCGATCGTGGCCTATTCGCTCGAGATCACCGAGATCGATCCGATTCCTTACGCGCTGCTGTTCGAGCGCTTCTTGAATCCGGAGCGCGTGAGCATGCCGGACTTCGACATCGACTTCTGCATGTCGCGGCGTGACGAGGTGATTCGCTACGTGGCCGAGAAATACGGTGTCGATAGCGTCGGGCAGATCGCCACCTTCCAGAACCTGAAGGCGCGCAGCGTGATCAAGGACGTGGCGCGCGCCATGGGCTTTGCCGCGACCGAGGCGCAGCGCATTGCCAGCATGGTCCCCGACAAGGGGCAGGGTAAGACCTACACCATCGACGAAGCCTTGGAGGTGGAGCCGAAGCTCAAGGCGCTGGCTGACAGCGATCCGCGCGTGCAGGAGCTTCTGGGTCACAGCCGCAAGCTGGAGGGGCTCACCCGTCACGCGGGCATGCACGCAGCGGGCGTCGTGATCAGCGACGGCGCGTTGACGGAGCACGTGCCGTGTTTCAAGAGCGACGCGACGATCGTCACCCAGTACGACAAGGACGACGTCGAGGCCGCGGGTCTGGTCAAATTCGACTTCTTGGGTCTGAAGACCCTGACCGTGATCGATATCGCGCAAAAGCTGGTCAACGCGCGGCCGGATCGCAAGAACGACCCGCTCGACCTCGGCAAGATGCCGCTGGACGACAAGCCCACTTACCAGCTGATTTCCAGCGGTGAAACCACGGGCGTGTTCCAGCTCGAATCATCCGGCATGCAGCAGTTGCTCAAGCGCCTGCAGCCCGACGTGTTCGAAGACATCGTCGCCGTGGTGGCGCTGTACCGTCCCGGTCCGCTCGGCACCGGCATGATCGACGACTTCATCCTCAGCAAGCACGGCAAAAAGGCCATCCGCAAGCTGCACCCGCTGGTCGACGGCGTGCTGGCGCCCACGTATGGCGTGCCCGTTTATCAAGAGCAGGTGATGCAGATTGCGCAGCACCTGGCCGGCTACACCCTGGGCGGCGCCGACATGCTGCGCCGCGCGATGGGTAAGAAAAAAGCCGAGGAGATGCAGAAACAGAAGCAAGCCTTCATCGAAGGGGCGCTGGCCAAGGGCGTGTCGGCCGAGCAATCTTCGGCGATTTTCGAGGAGATCGAGGGCTTCGCTTCGTACGGCTTCAACAAGAGCCACTCGGCCGCTTACGCGCTCGTCACGTACCACACCGCCTATTTGAAGGCGCATTACCCGACCGAGTTCTTCGCGGCGCTGATGACCGCCGACAAGGAAAAGATCGAGAAGGTGGTGCGCACCATCGCCGAGGCTCGCGCGTGGGGCGTGGCCGTGCTGCCGCCCGATATCAACTTGAGCGCGGTCGATTTCACCGTCGTGTACCAGCACCCGGACGGACGCGGCCCGCAGTCGCGCGGCGGGCCCGGTAAGCTGCGCGATCGCTTCGGTCCGCAGATTCGCTTCGGACTGGGCGCGGTTCGCGGCGTGGGCGAGTCGGCGCTCGAAACCATGTTCGAAGCTCGCAGCGGCACTGGACCGTTCAAGGACCTGTTCGACCTGGCGACGCGCGTCGACGCCAAGCGCTTGAACAAGGGCGTGCTGGAGTCACTCGTACAGTGCGGCGCGTTCGACAGCGTGCTCGACCAGCGCGGCATCACGCGCGCCCGCGCCTACGCCGCGGTGGACCGAGCGCTCGAGCGCTCGCGCGCCGCGAGTCGGGATCGCGAGCGCGGGCAGACGAACCTGTTTGGCATGTTCGAGGTGCCGGGCAAGGCGGGCGGTGCGGCGGCGGCCGCAGGTGACGAGTACCCGGTAGCGGTGGAGTGGGATCGCATGGAGCTGCTGCGGCGTGAGCGCGCGGCGCTCGGCTGCTACGTCTCCGGTCACCCATTGTTCCGCTATCAGAGCAAGCTGCCGCGCATTGGCGCGATTGGCACGCTCGAGCTGGCCAATCAGAAAGCCTGGTCGGCGGTGAGCGTGGCCGGCATGGTCGAAAACTACCAGGAGCGCTTGTTCAAGGGCGGCACGGGCGGGCGGGCGGCGTTCTTCGAAATAGAGGACCAGTTCGGCCGCGTGCACGCCAAGGTGCGCGGAGATCGCATCGACACCTACGCGCATCTGCTGAACGGCGGCGAGCCGGTGATCGTCAGTGGCAAGGTGAGCTTCCCGATGACCGAGGATCCCGAAGAGGAGCGGGAGCCAACTCTGCTGGTCGACGGCGTCGAATTACTCTCGGACGCGGCGCTGCGCGCGACGCGCGGCGTTTCGATTCGGCTGGATGCCGCGCGCACGCAGCGGGGCGATCTCGAGCGGCTGAAGGAGCTGCTGCTGGCGTCGCCGGGCTCGTGCCCGGTCGAGCTGGTGCTCGAGCTCAACGACGGTGCAGAGGCCGTGCTTGACTTGCCCGGCACGCGCGTCACCCCCGATGGTGTCTTGCTTGGCGGCTTGGAGCGCGCCTTCGGCGGCGCGGTCGCCGAGCTTCGATAAGTTTGCGTCGGGCGTGGTCGTGTTATGCTGAGAGCGATATGCGCGACGGAAAGGCCGAGCTGGTGCGCATCGATAGCCGCGGTGAAGCGCACCCGATAGGCGCCATCGCTAGCCAGCGCCTGCGTGCGCGCGCGGGCGCCTACCGCATGCTGCCGGCCCCGGCGCACGTCGTGTTCATGCGCTACACCGGGGAAGATGGGCGGCGCGACGCCGAGGACGGCGCGATCGTGCGGCTTGCTGGCGAGGTCACGGCGCCGGGCGCGCTGTGCGATGTGCTGGCGCTGCTCGGTCAAACGGGCTGGCGCGGTGAGCTGGTGGTGCTCGATGGTGACGACGTGCGCTCGGTGTTCTTCGACCGGGGCAACGTGGTGGGTGCCATCACCAACGTCGAAGAGGAGCGGCTGGGCTCGGTGCTCTACCGCTATGGCGTGCTCGACGCCGAGGCGCGCGACCGCGTGATGGAGCTAGTGAAGAGCGGCAAGCGCTTCGGCGAAGCCGCCATCGAGCTCGGCGTGCTCAAGCAGGATCAGATCTATGCCCACATCGCCAAGCAGGTGGACGAAATCGTGTTCGCGACCTTGACCGTGGGCGATGGAACCTTCTTTTTTCTCGACAATTTCGACGAAGCGCGGCTGGTGTCGCGTCACACCGTGAGCGCCAACGCGCTGCTGATGGACGGCGTCACGCGCATGGATGAGATGCGCTACTTTCGCCTGAAGATCCCGTCGATCGAGCATGTGCCAGTCAAGCACGAGGGACGCACCCCGCCGGAGCTCGAGTTCAAGCCGGCGTTCGATGCCATCGACGGTCGCAGCAGCGTGGGGGAGATCGGCCGCAGCTGCGGCTTGGGCGAGTTCGAGATCACCAAGCAGATTTACGGACTGGTGCAGTCGGGCCACGTCCAGATCCATCCGCCCCGCGCGGCGGGCGGGCCGAGCGCGCTGGTGGCCGCCGCCAACGGCGCGCTCACCGCCATCTACCGCGCAGCCGAAAGCGCTGGCCGCGGTGCAGAGGTGCGCTCCGGGCTGTCGTCGTTCGCAGTCGGCGCCGGCGTCTACGACATGCTGTTTCGCAACGCCGGACCCGATGCTTCTGGAGCGCTCGACGCGGAAGCCGTGGCGCATAACTCGGCGGTCGTCGCCGGCGGCGCCGATACGGATAACATGCTCAAGCAGATGCTCCACGAGTACGTCTCGTTCGCGCTCTTCAGCGCTGGCGCCGCGCTCGGCTCGAGCGCGGAGGCCGAGCTCTCGCGACAGGTGGGGCCGGCGCTGAACAGCTTGAAGCCCCAAGGCTGAGCTGCGGGCAGGTGCGACGCCGGCGCACTAACACCCAGGGGTAGGCCTGGCGGCGTAATTCAAGCTGCTTGAAGAAGTCCGGGCTGCACGGATTTTCGTGTGTCGTTTGGTCGCAGCGCGCCGACCGCGGTGCGTTTTAGTGTCGATCGAGAAGGCGTGCGACCCCCGTCTCCATCTACCTTAGGGATTCCCCTGGGAGCCCGTAGTTAGGAGCCATGCCGATGTCACGTCTGAATGCCGCCCTGCAGCCCACCCGCGCCGCCGGCTTGCTGGCTGTGCTGTCGTTACTTGCGGGTTGTCAGGGGGAAGTGCTCGGCGAGGGCTGCCCCAGCTGTGGGGGTAGTAGCAACGCAGCAGCGGGCAGCGGTGGGGGCAGCACGACCCCTCAGGGGACTCCCCGTGGCGTCGACGGCATCGGCTGGAGCACGCGCTACCCGCGCCTCAGTCATGCCCAATGGGAAAACAGCGTGCGCGACCTGCTGCGGCTGGATGCGCCGACGGGGCTGACCTCGACGTTCTCGCTCGACCCGGACGACTCGCGCTTCGACACCTTTGCGGTGCGCACGGTCTCCGCCAATATGTGGCTCGACTATCAGCGCGGCGCGGAGACCGTTGCGGCCCAGGTAGCGAGCGATCCGATGAAGCTCGCGAAGGCCGTTTCTGCGTCAGCGCTCCGGGACGCTCGCACCTTCATCACCGAGCTGGGTGGTCGCGCATTCCGGCGCCCGCTGACCGACGCTGAGGTGACCAGTCACCTGGCATTGTTCCAGCAGGCCCCGCAGCTCTTCGAAGGCGGCGACGCCTTCGCGCATGGCGCGGAGATGGTCATCCGGGCGCTGCTGCAATCGCCGCATTTCCTTTACCGCGTCGAGAGCTCGATCGCCGTGCAGGATCACAAGATCTGGCTCAGCGGCTACGAAGTGGCTGCGCGCCTCTCGTACGCGCTCTGGAACAGCCTGCCCTCCACCGAGCTCTTCGCGGCGGTGCAGGCCGGCGAGCTTGGTAACGTGGACGGCATTAGCAAGTGGACCAAGAGCATGCTGGCCGACGCGCGCGCCAAGGGCCCGCTCGTGGGTTTTCACGACCAACTGTTCGACGTCGAAAACTACGGCACGATCTCCAAGAACGCGACGCGCTTTCCGACGTTCACCGCCGCGCTGGCGCCTGCCTTGCAGCAAGAGGCGCGGCTGTTCTTCGAAGAGATCGCGGTCACGCGCGGCGCGAGCGTCGCAGGGCTACTGACCACGCCGGTGGCGTTCGTCAACGCCACCACCGCACCGTTCTACGGCCTCACCGCCGGCAGCTACGGTGACGCCTTGACCAAGGCCGACCTCGATCCGGCGCGGCGGGCCGGCTTGCTGACGCAAGTCGGCTTCCTGTCCAAATACGGCTCACAGAGTCAGTCCGATCCCATCTTGCGTGGCGTGCATATCTCGCTCGACATGCTGTGCTCGTCGCTGCCGGCTCCGCCCAACGACATCCCGCCGCTGCCGGAGCAGCTGCCCGATCAGACCAATCGCCAGCGCGTGGAGACGCTGACCGGCGTGGCGCCTTGCAGCGCCTGCCACAACACGTTCATCAACCCGCTCGGCTTCGCGTTCGAGAGCTACGACGCGGTTGGGCAGTGGCGCGACACGGACAACGGGAAGCCGGTGAACACGGCCGCCAGCTACATGCTCGACGGGCAGGCCGTGAGCTATGACGGCGCCGTACAGCTGTCGCAGCTGCTAGCCAAGAGCACCACCGTGCATCGCTGTTATGCGGAGCATTGGCTCGAGTACACGCTGGGCCGGCGGCCCAGCGAAGAGGAACAAGGCGTGCTCGACAGTCTCGCCGCCGCTTCCCTGCAGTCCGACAGCATCGCCAACCTGCTTTCGAGCATCACGGCGCTCGAAACGTTCCGTGCACGACCCGAGGAGACCCCGTGATGAGTCGCAGTACCTTGCCCAGGCGCTTGTTTCTGCGCGGCGCCGCTGGCGTCGCCGTTGGCCTGCCGCTGCTCGAGAGCTTCGGCACGCGCACCGCTGCCGCGCAGGCTGCGCCGTTCCGCTACGCCATCTTCATGCGCCAGGGCAACGGCGTTGTGCAGCCGAAGTTCTGGCCTGCGAGCCAGCCCGGAGCCATCACCAAGGAATCGCTGGCTCAGGATCTGGCCACCGACGATCGCGCGGTCGGCGTGCTCGCCGATTACGCCGAGAAGCTGAACATCGTACATGGCCTTCGCTACAGCCATTCGGGCACGGGCTGCGGTCATGCTGATGGCTGCTTCCAAGCGCTCACGGCGTCGACCCCCGACGGCGACAATTCGAACAAGACGCTGGCCATGGGCCCGTCCCTCGACTGGGTCATTTCGCAGGCGCTCGACGAGCCCGGCAGTGAGCCGGTCAGCCTCTACGCCGGCGCGACCGCCACTTATTTGGGCGACGCCATCCTGTACCGGGCGGCCAAGGAGCGCCGGGCAGGGGAGCGTAACCCGGTCAACGCCTTCCAGCGTTTGTTCGGCACCAGCATGCCAGGCACGGGCGATCCGAACAGCGCCGCGCAGACGCCGCTCGCGCTGCAGCGCAAAAGCGTGAACGACATGGTGCGCGGTCAGATGAAGGAGCTATTGGCTCGCCCCGAGCTATCCATGGCGGATCGCTCGCGCCTCGACGCGCATTTCCAGGCCATTCGCGATCTGGAGGTGGGTATGGCCGAAGGCTGCCAGATCACGCAGCTCGGCGAGATCGACGATGAGAACCTCGATCAGGTGATCCATAGCCACCTGGATGTAATCGCCATGGCGATGGCCTGCGGTAAGTCGCACGCCGCCTCGCTGTGCATCGGCAACGGCAACGATCAAACGCAATACATCATCGGCGGTCAGAAGTTCGAGCGCTACCACCACATCTCGCATCGCGTGCGCAGCGACGGCTCCGAGGGTGAGGCCATTCCGGACGCCGAAGGCCTGCACCACCAGATCGACAAGCATTTTGCCGGCTACTTCAAATACCTGCTGGATAAGCTGTCGTCGTTCAAGACGCCCACGGGCACACTGCTGGACGACGGCGCTACCGTCTGGTTCAACGACCTCTCCGATGGTCCGGCGCACGGCCAAACCAACCTGCCCTGGGTGGTCGCCGGCAGCGCAGGCGGCGCTCTCAAGACGGGCCAGTACGTCAAGGGCACCTACACCATCAATAGGATCCACAACTCGATCGGCGCCGCGCTGGGCGT
>DATDEV010000376.1:0-8215 GCA_036522995.1 Polyangiaceae bacterium | reverse complement strand
TTGGTGTTCGAGAAGCTGATCACGCCGTCGGCGCCGACCGACTGGTAGATGTCGGCTTCGCTGGCGGCCGGGAAGGTGGTTGCGGCGAGGACCCCCAGGGACGTCAGGACCAGGCGGGAGTATCGGGATGGTGAGGGTCGGGGGGAGGACTGGCCCATGGGGACTTGGGGCAGGATCGTAGCGAGGAGGACCTCGCCGCGTCCATAAAACTACCCGTCCCCCCCTTCCATTCCCCTAAACGCAGGAAACAACAGGGAGGCGGGGAGGCGGGGTCTGAATTTTGGGGGTCGAGCCGCGAAACGCATGGCGACTTCTGCGCAGGATCCGCGACGCGCCGCACGAATAGAACACCAAAATCTGGGCTCGCAGATCTCCCCGCCTCCCCGACTCCCTGTTGTTTCCCGCTCGGGCGGCTAGTCGGCGGTGAGGTAGGTGTAGCTGCGCAGGGATTCTTCGTAGTGCTGGAGCAGGGTGCGCATCTGTTCGTTGGTGAGGCGGCCGGCGCTGACGGCGCGCTCGGCCTGGCGGCGCACGGCGTCGACCATCGCCTCGGGCACGTACTCGACGTAGCGCAGCACCTCGGCGACGCTGTCGCCCTTGATCACGTGCCGGATCTGGTGACCATCGTCGGTGAGCGCGATGTGGACCGCGTGCGTGTCCCCGAACAGGTTGTGCAGGTCGCCCAAGATCTCTTGATAAGCGCCGTTCAGGAACATGCCGAGGTAGTAGGACTCGGTCTCCTTCAACTGGTGCAAGTCCAGCGTGCCCTTCACGTCTTCCACGTCGATGAAGTGGTCGATCAAGCCGTCGCTGTCGCACGTCAGGTCCGCCAGCGTGGCCGACACCAGCGGCTCCTCGTCCAGCCGGTGGATGGGCATGATCGGGAACAGCTGATCGATGGCCCAGATGTCGGGCGCCGATTGGAACACCGAGAAGTTGCAGTAGTAGATCGCCGACAGGTCGCGATCGAGGTGCTGTAGCTCCTCGGGCACGAACTTGAGCCGCTTCAGCGTGTGGTGGATCTTCTCGCAGCAGTTCCAGTACATCTTCTCGACCTGCGAGCGCTCGCGCAGCGAGAGGTAGCCGTACTTGAACAGGCTCTGCGCCTCCTCCTTGGCCTGGCTGGCGTCGTGGTAGCTTTCCTGCACGTTTTTCGGCTGGATGCCGCAGTACGTGTCGTAGAGCTCACGCAGCAAGCGATTGGCTTCGGGCAGGGGCGCGGCGGGCTGGGGGAAGCGCACCTGATTCTCGCCCACGACCTCGAACACCAGCACCGAGTGGTGCGCAGCGATGGCGCGGCCGCTCTCACTGACCAGCGTCGGCACCGCGATGTCCGACTTAACGCAGGCGGCCTGAATGTGCGAGACCACGTCCGCCGCGTACTCGTCGAGCTGGTAGTTCTTGGAAGCGTGAAAGTCGGTCTTGGAGCCGTCGTAGTCGACCGCTAGGCCTCCGCCGACGTCGAGGTAGCCCATCTTGCAGCCCATCTTGGCCAGCTCGACGTAGATGTTCGACGCCTCCTGCATGGCGTTCTTGATCGGGATGATGCTCGAGATCTGGCTGCCGATGTGGAAGTGCAGCAGCTGCAGCGAGTCGAGCATGTTGCGCTCGGTCAGGCGATCGACGACCTCGATCATCTCCGACGTGGTCAGGCCGAACTTGGCGCGCTCGCCCGCCGAGTCCTTCCAGCGGCCGACGCCCTTGGTGGTCAGCTTGGCGCGCACGCCCAGCATCGGGCGAATACCGAGCTTTTCCGAGGCGCGGAAGACGATGTCGATCTCTTCCAGGCGCTCGAGCACGATGATCACCGTCTTGTCGAACTTCTGCGCGACCAACGCGGTCTCGATGTACTTCTGGTCCTTGTAGCCGTTGCAGATGATCAGGCCGCCCACGTCCTGCATCGCGGCTAGCGCGATCAGCAGCTCGGGCTTCGAGCCAGCTTCGAGACCGAAGCTCCAAGCGCGGCCGGCTTCCACGATCTCTTCGACCAGGTGGCGCTGCTGATTGACCTTGACCGGGTACACGCCGCGGTAGGCGCCCGCGTACTCGTACTCGGCGATGGCCTTGGCGAAGGCCTCGTTGATGCGCTTGATGCGATCGGCGACGATGTCGGAGAAGCGAAGCAGCAGCGGCAGCTCGAGCCCGCGCGCCTTGAGCTCCTGAGCCATCTCGAACAAGTTGATCACGCGCTCGGGTCGATCCGGGTTCGGTCGCACCTCGACATGACCGCGAGCGTTGACGTGGAAGTAGGGCGCACCCCAGCCGTGGATCTGGTAGCGGGCCGCGCCGCGATCGGCGGTCCACTCCGTGCCGCCATTCGATTCGCCGCTGGTCGGCCTCTTGGTTTCGGTCGTAGGCTCGGCCGGCGAAAAGCTCACGTTCGACATCGGTTTTTCGGTCGGGAATATACTGGGGATTTCACGGACTGACGTGCAGAAAATAACCCCGCCTCTGGAGCGCCGTCGTCCTGTCAGCCCCAGAAGGCGTGGGGCAGGGCGGCGCGGCGCCAGAGCGAGAGAAAATCCATGGAAAATGCCACGGTGATGTGGACGAGAAAGCCGGCGTAGACGCTGCGTGTGCGCATCGACAGCGAACCGAGCACGATGCCCGCGACGAGCGCCCCATGAGCCTCCAGGTACGGCTTACCGTAGTGGATCATGCAATAGGGCACGGCCATGACGAAGATGGCGCCTGCCCCGAAGTTTCGGCGCAGCGCGCCCAGGATCCAGCCGCGAAAGAACATCTCCAGCGCAAAGAACTGCGCAAAGTAGATCGCCTCCCAGGCCAAGAAGTCGAACCAGCTGCGCGAGCTCAGCTTGTAGAAGGGATAGTAAGTCCCGAAATCGGGCTGCTGCGCCACGAGCAGCATCGCCGGCACCACCACCGCCAGGCACAGCCCGTAGATCCACAGGTGGCTGAAGAAGCCGCGCACGCGCAGGCCCATGTCGAGCAGGCTGTCGTTCGGGAACAGCAGCTTCCATAGCGGTAATGGCACACAGACGTAGCCAAAAACGCGCGCAAAGACCCACCACCCGTAGCTGTAGAGCTCGTCGTATTTCTCGAGCTTGATGAACTTCCAGCCGCCGGCCTGGAGCTCGCTCAGCCAGGGGCGCAGCTGCGTGTCGTAGATCTGGCGACCGCCGTAGTACTCCTGCAGGGTCAGCACGATCGCGACGATGGCCAGGCAGGCGACCGGGCGGCGGTAGTCGTACTCGCTGGTTGGCAGCGTGAGGCGAGCCTGGCGCGCCTCCTCGTCGAGCTCCTGCCAGGTACCGCGGAAAAAGTGCCGAACCAGCGGCCATAGCGCGATCAGGATCGGGACCGGCAGCAGCGCCTTGAGCGGCGGGTACTCGAGCAGCGACGTGAACCAGGACAACTCCTTCAGCCGCGTCAGCGGCAGGGGAAGCCCGTCCGGGCCGAAGATCAGGCCGAGTGTGTCGGTCATGCTCAGCTGCCGGCGGCGCGACGTAACCGGGTCAGCGAGCGCTCGCGCCCCAGTACTTGCAGCACGTCGAACAGTGGCGGGCTGGCACTGCGTCCGGTGAGCGCCACCCGAATCGGTTGGGCGACGTCCTTCAGCTGCACGCCTTGAGTCTCGAGCCAGGCGCGGAAGGCCGACTCCAGGGGCTCTGCCGCCCACACGGCTTGCGACTCGAACAACGTCGAGAGCGCGAGCAGGTGGGGTTTGATTTCCGGAGTCAGGAACTTGGCGACGGCCTTCTCGTCCGCTTCTGGGGGCTCGCGGAAGTAGAAATCCAGATCGTGAGCTGCGTCCACCAAGGTGCGGGCGCGCTCGCGGATGCCCGGCACCGCCTGGCGTAGGAGCGCGTCGTCGACCTCCGCTAGGCCCCGCGCCGCCAGGAACGGCTTGGTCGCCGTCACGTACTGATCGAGGCTGGTGAGCTGCGGCTGCTTGAGGTGCTCGAAGGCCACGTCGGCGAACTTCTTCTCGTCGAATTTGCCGTCGCTCTTGTTCACGCGCTCCCAGTCGAAGGCGTCGATCAGCTCCGGCAGGCCGAAGATCTCCTTGTCGCCGAAGGACCAGCCGAAGCGTACGAGGTAGTTCAGCACGGCGGCTGGGGTGTAACCCTTGTCTTTGTAGTCCTGCGTGGAAACGGCGGCGTGACGCTTGGACAGCTTTTCGCCCTTGGCGTTCAGCATCATCGGCAGGTGCGCGAACTCGGGCGGCTCCCAGCCCATGGCGCGATAGATCAGAATTTGCTGGGGGGTATTGCCGATATGATCGCGGCCGCGCGCCACGAAGGTCATCTGCATCTCGTGGTCATCGACCGTAGCCGCCAAGTTGTAGAGCGGGTAGCCGTCGGTGCGGACGAGCACGAAGTCCTGCTGAGACTTGTTGGGCGTCGCGATGTGCCCGAACACCTTGTCGGTGAACTCGGTCAGGCCCTCACTCGGCGACTTGAAACGGACGACGTGAGGCTTGTCGGGCTGATCGACGCGGTCGCGGCAGGTGCCGGGATACACGAAGGCGGCCTTGGGGTTCTTCGCCTTGAGCGCCTCCCGTTGAGCGTCCAGCTCCTCTTTCGTGCAGTAGCAGCGGTAGGCTTTGCCCTCGCTGATCAGCTTGTCGGTCACTGACCGGTAGAGCGCCTTGCGCTCGCTCTGGAAGTAGGAGCCGAGCTCGCCGCCCTTCTCCGGACCCTCGTCCCAATCCAGGCCCAGCCAGTTGAGGGAATCGAGGATGGCGCGCACGCTTTCGATGCTGCTGCGCTCCTGGTCGGTGTCCTCGACGCGCAGGATGAACTTGCCGCCGGTCTTCCGAGCCCACAGCCAGTTGAAGAGGGCGGTGCGCACGCCACCGATGTGAAGGTAGCCGCTGGGGGAAGGGGCAAAGCGAAGCCGGGGCTTCATGGGGGCTTGCCGCTACCACGCGGGCGCCGGGCGGGCAGCACCGAAATAGCGGCCGGACCTTGCGGAGCGAAAAAGTGCCTGCTAGAAACGCGCGCCCCTGATCGGCCCCGTCTCGGGTTGGTGGGGCCCCGGCCCCACCTGGGTCAGGCGCTGTCTCCGGAGCAGTCATGAAGAAGTCCCCCGTCGCGGTCGTGAAAGAGCGTTTTCAGAGCAAGGACAAGCTCGTGGAGGCCGTCCAAAAGCTGGCCACCAGCGACCTGTGGCTCGACCGCGTGAACGAGGCCAAAGGTTTGGCCAAGGTCTCCAACGACAAGCTTATCAAGCTGCACGACGCGCTGACCGACGCCCAGAAGCGTTTCGGCACGCGCGACAAGCTGGTCGGCGCCATCCTCGAGTTGAAGAAGCGCACCAAGGATGCCGGCTACAGCGCGAGCTTGAAGAAGTTCCCGCTGCCGCAGCTGCTCGACCTGCACGAGTCGGCCGAGCGCGCCGGCAAGCGCGCCACCGCCAAGAAGGCGGGCCCGAAGAAGAAGGCAGCTCCGGTCGCCAAGAAGGCGCCTGCCAAGAAGGCAGCGCCGGCCGCGAGCAAGAAGCCGCACGCCAAGAACAAGAAGAAGTGATCGTCCCCGGCCCGCTTGGGTCGGGCGAATGAGCGCGAACCCGTTGGGGCGCGCACGCTAACGGCTCACGAGTCAGTTGGGGCAGTTGGGGCTGGGGCCCACGCTGATCATGAGACAGCGCCCCAACTGATCACGAGACAGACGGACGACCGCTACAGGCCCTTGTCGGCGATGAAGCGATTGGTGAAGTCGGCGCTCTTTTGATAGGCGCGCTCGAGATCACCGAGTAGGCGCTTCTCGATCTGTCCGCCGAGGAACGGAATTTTCACCGTGGCCTCGGCGCGCGCCTTGCGGCGGCAGCGATTGTCGCCGTCCGGGCGGCTCGTCATTTCGACCTTCATCACGATCTTTTCGGCCAGCTTGTTCGGCACTACCTGCACGGTGTAGCGCCTGGCGCCGGGGTCCAGCACGCCGCGTTCCTCGTAGCCGATGCCCTCCCCGATCACGGCCTTGAGCGCGCCCGGTAGCTCCCCGACGTAGGGCACCACCTCCACCACTCGGTGGAGCGCCCCGCCTCGCTCCTCACGCGAGACCTCGCGCCAGACCGGGAACTTGAGCTCGGTCTTGAACAGCCGCTCGTTGTACTCGGGATCCAGGAAAATGCGCTCCCAGAAGGTGGCTTCGGAGCAGTTGAAGGTGTGTTCGACCTCGAGGGTTGCCATGGCGGGCGCAGGATAGCGCAGTCAGGGCTGAGGTTGGGGCAAGCTCTGATACGATGCGGCGGTCATGGCCACGGCCCTCGTCGATTCCCAGCCCACGCCGCGAGCGGCTGTGCCGGGTTGGGCGCGGCAGGTGCTGGTCGTGTACCGCAAGGACCTGGCGATCGAAGCCGCTACCGGCGAGGTGATCGTGACCAGCGGCTTTTTCGCGCTGCTGGTGGTGGTGTTGGCTTCGCTTTCGTTCTTCGGTGGCCCGCTCAGCGCGCGCGGCGTGGCGGCCGGCACGGTGTGGCTGTCGGTGGCGTTCGCTGCGGTCTTGTCGCTGGGCAAGACCTGGCAGCGCGAACGTGACGAGGGTGCGCTCGACGGGCTGCTGGTCGCCCCGCTCACGCGCAGTGCCATCTTCGCGGGTAAGGCGCTCAGCGTGTGGACGTTCCTGCTGGCGGTACAGGTGGTGGTGCTGCCGGTGACGCTGGTCTTGTTCTCGATCGACGCTGCCATGCTCGGGCCGCTATTGGTCGTCGCCGCCGTCGCCACGCCCGGGGTTGCCGCGTCTGGCACGCTATTCGGCGCGATGACGGTGCGCACCGGAGCGCGCGATCTGCTGCTGGCCGTGGTGCTCTTTCCGCTGCTAGCCCCGACCCTGTTGGCAGCGGTGGCCGCCACGCGCGACCTATTCAATGGCATCCCGCTCTCCGAGCTCGGCGACTACCTGAAGCTGATGGGCGTCTTCGATCTGGTGTTCACGGCAGGTGGCCTGGGCATGTTCGGCACCTTGGTCGAGCGCTAAAGGCCAAGGGTGACGCAGGGGCGACGTCGAGTGCTGAGCGCCTTGGCCGCCTGCGGCGCGCTCGGCGCCATTGGCCTGGCCTGGTGGCGTAGTCGGCCGGGGCCCGTCTTGCCTGCGCCGCAGCCCACGCGGCGACCCTGGCAGCCGCAGGGAGGCCGCGTGGTGGGGGCGGCCTGGGACCTCGTTGGCATCGTCGGCACCGGTCAAAGCTTGGCCGTAGGCGTCGAGGGAACGCCGGTGCTTTCGAGCAAACCGGCCTTCGGCAACCTCAAGCTGGCGCTCGGTGGAGCTGCGGTCCCGCCGTTCGATCCCGCCGCTCGGGAGCTTGCGCTGGTGCCTTTGAGCGAGCCTATTCGACCCCCCGGGCGACGCTACCCGGAGGGCTATCCCGGCAATATCCGCGGGGAGACCCCGCACAGCGCCATGGCGCACCAGATCAGCACGCTGGCACGCGCGCGCTTGGGGCGGGACTGCGTGACCGTGCACAGCGTGGTCGGCGAGTCGGGTCAGGCCATGGCCGTGATCGGGCGGGATGCGACGCCGCGCGTGGAGTCCGGCCTGGCGTGGGCGGCTGGCTTGTTCGAGGTGCAGGCGATCGCCCGGTTGGCGGCGGCGGCGGGCAAGAGCTACGGCGTCGGCGCGGTGGTGCTGACGCATGGCGAAAGCGATGCCGAGCGCAAGTCGTACGCAGCAGAGCTGCTGCGGCTTTGGCAGGACTACAACGCCGATCTGTCGGCGCTCACCGGGCAGCGCCAAACGCTGCCGCTGCTTTTGACGCAGCAGCATTCCACGCCGATGTTGGCCGGCTCGATCTCCGAGTCGGCGCTGGCGGCGTGGCGAGTGGCGACCGAGCAGGCAGGGGACGTGGTCTGCGTCGGGCCCAAGTACCAATACCGCTACGCCGAAGACCAAGTGCATTTGACCGCGCTGTCCTACGCGCGGCTCGGTGAGAAGTACGGGCAGGTCTTCTTTCAACACGTGCTCTTGGACCAGCCCTTTCGACCCCTTCAACCGCTTGGCGTCGAGCGGCAGGCTAGCCAGTTGCTGGTGCGCTTCTTCGTCCCGGTGCCGCCGCTGACCTGGGACGAGAGCTTGCCGCTGCCGCACCAAGACGCCTTGCGAGAATGGCACCAGGGCCGCGGCTTCGAGGTCGTGTCGCGCGGCGAGCGCGTCCCGATCGTCGGTGTGCGCCTGCTCGGTCCCGACCTGGTCGGCATCGAGCTAGCGGCCGATGCGCCGCGCGAGCTCGAGCTGCGTTACGCCCTGGCCGCCGG
>DATDEV010000375.1:0-2874 GCA_036522995.1 Polyangiaceae bacterium | reverse complement strand
ACGGCTCGAGACCTCGACGAGGTGGAGTTGCATCGCCTCGCTGTCGGCGTAGGGCATGGCGAGCGCCGCGCCGGTGCCGCGCGCCGGGCAGATGGCGCCGAACAGGTAGGCGCTTTCGTAGCGCTGATCGGCGGGCTGGCGCGGGCGCGAGCCGCGCCGCGCCCACTGCCGCACGAGGCCGTTCTTCTGGCCGATGCGGGCTTCGTCCTTACATGAGGGTTCGGCTGTCAACGGCCTTTCTGCATTCGGTCTCCGAGACGTTGGTTGGGCGAGGGTGAGGTCATCCTGGGTCCGGGGCGGTCCTGCATCGCAGCAACAGCTGCGTCACCTTACATACGGTCGAGGCGGCATAGCCCCGCACCAGAATGCCTCATGCACGAGGCGTTGCCCCGATAAGACGCAACCTACCTGAAACGCGGCGGCACGAAGCCACCAAAGAAGAAGACGGTCGCGCTTCCCGTATCGCCACAGACCGTGATGTCGTCTGCAGCAACCCTATTCTTCTTACGCCGCGGGCACCGTTCCGGTCCTGATTTCGACGCCCGCCGGCAGCACTCCGGCTTCCACGTAGCGCCACAGTGCGATCAGCAACTTCCTCGCCAGGGCGACGATGGCGATCCGGCGCGTGCGCCCCTGCAGGGTGCCAACGCGCTCGCGGAACCAAGTAGCGAGCGCGCTGCCAGGCTGGTAGCGCAGCCACAGCCAGGCGAGCTGGATAAGGGTGGTACGGGCCCGCGGATTGCCTGCGCGGCTAATGCTCCGGTCTCGGTCCATGCCTCCGCTCTGATAGGGCATGGGGGCCACGCCGACGTAACTGGCAAGCTGACGGCGGTTTGCGAAGGAACGGTAGAGCACCTCGCGCACGAGCACGGCAGAGAAGTTGGCGCCGATGCCGCGGACGCGCTGAAGGGAGGTGATCTTCTGGGCCATGGCTTCGTCCGGCGCTGCGGCCAGCGCGGCGGCGCGCTCGGCTTCCAGCTCGCGGATCAGCTCCAGGATCAGCACAAGCCGGCGGCGTAGGCGGTCTAGTTCAGCTCGCAGCAAGGGTGGGAGTGTGCGTCCGTCGCCAGTACGCAGCTCAGTCAGCTCACGCTCCCACGAGCGCAGCGACGGCCTTGCTCGGATGCCTTGCGTGAACAACAGTGCCTCGATCCGGTTCTCGATGCGCAGCTTCTCCTGCACGAGGCGCTCGCGCTCGCGGTGCGGTCTCTTGCCGTCCTCCTCCTCGGGTGTAGGCACGCGCACCATGCTGCACACCTGTCTGTCGCCGCCCAGCCAGGCCGCGAGCACGCGCAGCATACCCTCAGCGTCGAGCCGGTCGGTTTTGGCTCGACGCGAGCGGCGGTTCACCAGGATACTGGTCGGCTCGAGCACGTAGACAAGTATGCCGTGCGCCGTCAGCAGCCGATGCAGCCAAAACCCGTCCCGACCCGCCTCGAAGCAGCACGCCACCTCGGCGGCCCCTCCGAGTTGGGTCAGGGCGCGCGAGCGCAGCTCCGCGATCAGTGCGAGCAGCGCCCCCGTGTCGCCTCCTTCGATTCGATGCAGCCTCGACTTCTTGGCACCGGTCAGGCGCGCGGCGACGAGCCACGACGAGAAGCTGAGCTCGATGGCGATGTGGACGGTGTTCTCGGACGGCATGGTGTCGGGCTCCCCGGTCTGGTTGCGGACGCCGGCCACTCTGAACGTTCAATCCAGTGGTGTCCGCCCGCATAGCATCTGGAACCAGATCTCGATCGGCTTGCCTTTCGGCAGGCCGGCGCGGTGAGTGTTCAGCGTCGCGGCGAAGTTTTTTTAAAAGCCGCCACGGTCTCCTCGTCCTTGGCCGGATGGCGGGGACGCGCGCTGACGTGCGAGAAGCCGAGCTGCTTGAGGATCTTGCCGATCGTGCGCTCGTGGTAAGCGACGCCGAAGCGCTCGGCCACGATCTGCTGCAGGTCCACCCGGCGCCAGCGCACGATTCCATGCACGGCGCGCTCCGGGCCGGTTTCAACGACCTGCGCCAGCTGCGCCAGCTGCTCCGCCGAGAGGCGCGGCGGGTGGCCTTTCGACCAGCTGTCCTTGAGCCCTTCGGGGCCCCGTTCATTGAAGCGGTGCACCCAGTCCCGCAGCGTCTGGCGGTCCATGCCACCGATCCGCGCGGCATCGGCCCGGCTCATCCCATCCAGCACCGCCGCAAGCGACAGCAGACGCCGACTCTGGTTGGCGTGCTTGGAGGCCGTCGCAAGACGCCGCAGCTCGTCGGCCGAAAAGTCCGCCCTCACCGTCACCGCTGTCGCCATGGCACGAATCCTCCCGCGCCATGGAATCAGCTCAACATCGAGAGGGGAATCGCCAACGAGTCAGAACGGAAGGCCGTTGGTATAAGTCACGTTGTACAGCGGCGAGGACGGCGGGATTCGGTAGATCTCCTCCGGGACCTCGCGCGCGAGCTGCCATGGGCCCGCGGGGCTCTGGCCGACGAACCAGACGCCGTCCTGCAGCAGGAAGTAGGCATCCCCGACCTTGAGGACCGTGTCATTCGTGTTTGCGGCATAGGCGAGGTTCGTGCCCTCTACGGGCGAGAACTGCGGCTCCCCTGCATACGAGACCGTCGGCGTGATTGATCCGTTTGCGACGCGCGCCGTGGTCGGGATGCTCGCCTTGAGCCGCGCTTCCGCGCTTTCTGATGTCCCGGGCACCGAGGTTCGAACGGCGTAGTAGGGCGCGTCTTCCGGGATGTTGCGGAAATCGTCCGGAAGCTCCGGGGTCGCAAAGCTCCACGGACCGTCGAGGCTCGACGACCGGAACCAACGACCCGAGAAGAGCACGTACCACTGCTTTCCATTCTTATCGAAGAAGACGTCCGACTCCGTGTTCGAGGCCCATTGCAGC
>DATDEV010000374.1:0-5714 GCA_036522995.1 Polyangiaceae bacterium | reverse complement strand
AAGCTGCTCGAGCCCGAGCTGCCCGAGCTGCGCATCGTCTCGTTCACCGAGCTGCTGCCCGAGGTCGCGATCAAGCCTCTCGGGCGCGCCACCATCACCAACCTGTAGTCATTTTACGGTCGGGAAAACAGGGAGGCGGGGAGGCGGGGAGATACGAGATTTTTTGTGGTTCGAGACGTGCGGTGCCTCAAGAGACTGCTCAGTCTCCGACCGCCAACTCGCGTCTCGAACCCCCAATTCTCGCTGCCGCCCCCGTCTCCCCGCCTCCCTGTTGATTCCCCGCTCGCTAGACGCGGCGCTGCATGATCATCTTCTTGGGGACCTGGCCGCTCTGCTCGAGCATCTTCTTCGCTTCCTTCTGCAGCAGCGGGTGCGTCTTCTTCATCATGAAGCCACCGAGCAGGCGCACGTCGATGGCCAAGAGCTTGCGCAGCGCGCGACGAATACCGTTCAGATCACTCTCGTGCGCCGCGGCATAGGCCAGCGCGCGATAAAGCTGCGGCCGAATCTGGTCGTAGGTCGCGTCGTCCGGATCGTACAGCTCCAGCGTCGCCGTTGCCTTTTTGGCGTCGCCGGAGCGCGCCCACGCCTCCGACACCACGCTCGCGAGCATGGCGCGCGAGCGCGCGTCCTGGTGCCGGCTGAGGTCGATTCTGTCGACCAGCTGCCGGGCCAAACCCACGTCGCCTTGCGTCAGGTGAATCATCGCGCGCTGTCCGCGCGCTTCGTCTGCCACCTGCGCGACCACCTTGTTCAGGTCGATCGTCTCGAGCGTCGCCAGCGCCTTCTTCGGGTCCTCTTGCAGCTCCAGCTGCGCGCGCGCGAACACCGCGGCGGTGTCACCCTTCTTGAAGCCGGTCGACAGCTTCTCGAGCGCGACCTTGCGATCCTCGTCGGTCTCGACGCCGCTCAGGATGCTGGCCACGCCGCGCGCCGTCTTGGCCTGGCGCAGGGTCCAGATCAAAATCACGATCGCCGCGATCGTGAGTAGGCCCGGGATCGCCAGCACCAGCCCGCGCCACAGCGAATCGTGGACGAAGGTCGAGACCCCGGCGAACAGGATCCACACGCCCGTCAGGATGAGTCCCAGCCGCACCAGCAGCGAGCGCAGCTGCCCGCCCGCCATCGGATCGGGGATCTCGCCGCGCTTGGACAGCGGCTGCTTCAGCGCCTCACGCGCGGCCTTACCACCGCCGCCCGGCGCCGTGCTCTGCGCTCTCTTCAACTTACGAGTCTCGCGTGCCATACGCGCGCTGTCTTAGCACCGCCCACGCCCCGCACGAGTGGGATAACAGGGAGGCGGGGAGACGGGGAGGTCAGAGCGAGTTTTTGGGGGCAAAACGCCAGGAACCGTTCCGCTCTTCCCCTCTTCATCTATTTCGCGCAAGTCGCTCGACTCCGTGGCGGTGCATAAGACTCCGCGCATCTCGCACCCCAAAACCTCCCCGCCTCCCCGCCTCCCTGTTGATTCCGCTTGCCTCAAATCCGTGCCGCGCCGGGCGGCGGTAGCAACGAATCGGGCGGGGCATCGGGCATGGTCTCGAAGCGGAAGTGGTTGAAAATGCTCTGAAGCATCGACAGCACGGGCACCGCCAGGAGCGCGCCCCACAGGCCAAAGAAATGCTCGCCGATGATCAGCGCGAGCACCACCAGCACCGGGTGTATCTTCGCCGCTACGCCGATGATCTTGGGATTCAGCAGGTTCGCCTCGACCTGATGGATGCCGATAATCCAGAGCAGCACCCAGAGCGCGGTCCAGAAATCCTGAGTCAGACCGATCATCACCACCGGTACGCTGCTCAGAATCGAGCCGAAGATGGGCACGATGCTCATCACGCCCGACAGGATGGCCAGGATCGGCCAGTATTTCAGGTCGAACATCCAGTAGCCGATGGCCGACAGCACGCCGTTGACCAAACAGATCAAGAGCTGCCCGCGCACCACGCCGGCCAGGCCCTTGTCGACGCGCCACAGCAAGCGATCGTAGCCGATGCGCGAGCGCATCGGCAAAAGCGAGCGAAAGAAGCCGATGATGTGCTCGCGCGTGCCCATGATGTAGCCCGCCACCATCAGCGTCATGAACAGTAAGAACACGCCGCGCGCGATGGCGCTCACCACGGCCTTGCCCACCGCGAGCAGCTCCAGCCCGTTGCGCTGCACGTAACTTAGGGCCTCGTTGATGCCGCGATTGGTCAGGTCCGAGAGCTTGAATTTCTCGGCCTTGTTCACGCCCGAGCCGACCCGCCAGTGTCCGGGTCCCTGCTGCACTACCTCGACGCCGCTGCCTACGAGCAGCTCGACGCTGCCGTCGGGCTTGTTGACGATCGACACCGCTGCAGGCTCGGCCGCTTCGACTTTTGGCCGCGAGCGGCTGCGAAAGCCTTCGACCCATTGCTCCAGCTGCGGTCCGTGCTGCTGCGAAAATCGCTCGGCCAACGACGGCGCGTCACGCATGAACTTGGTCGTCTCCAAGTAGATGCGCGGCGCAATGGCGGCGATCGACAGGTAGATGCTGCCGAGCGTCACCACGTACACCAGGATGATCGCGGCAGCGCGCGGCACACGCCAGCGCTCCACGCGCTCGACCAGCGGGGCCAGCACGTAAGCGATGACCAGCGCCAGCACGAACGGCAGCAGCACCTCTGCCGCCCAGGTGAGCAGTGCGAGCGTGACCGCGCTGCTCACCGACAGGAACACGATGCGTTCCCGAGTCCAGCCGCCGCTACCTCCACGGGTAGACGGCGGCTCTCTGAAGCTGATCGGACTTGTCACCGAGACCTTGGCCGCCGAAGCGCCTCAGCCCTCAGCTTTCGTCTTCAGCCGACGGGGCCGGAGGCGGCACCGAAGCTGGCGTGGTCTTGATGGCGCCGAGCTTGTCCTTGAGCAGATCGCCCAAGGTCGCACCCTTACCAGCCGACTCACGCTTGAGCACCTGCACATGCTCCGCCACGACGCTCTCGCCGGGGTTGCGCATGCTGAGCGTCAAACGACGGTCCATGCTGTCGACGTTCGAGACCTCGGCCTTGACCTTGTCGCCGCGCGACAGGTTGGCCGACGCCGGAATGTCGTTGTTCGGGATGATGCCTTCGACGCCCTCTTCGAGCCGCACGAACGCGCCGTAGTCGGCAACGCTCAGCACCTCGGCGCCCTCGACGACCACACCGGGCTTGTACTTGTCCATCAGCGAGGGCCAGGGATCGTCCCACAGCTGCTTGACGCCCAGGCTGACCTTCTTCTCGTCGTGGTTGATCGAGAGGATGATGGCTTCGACGTCGTCGCCCTTGTTGTAGAAGTCGGCCGGGTTGTTGACCTTGACCGTCCAGCTGAGGTCGGTCTTGTGGACCATGCCGTCCACGCCGTCTTCGATGCCGACGAACACACCGTAATCGGTGAGCGAGCGGACCTTGCCGCCGATCTTGTCGCCCGGCTTGTACTTGTCGGTGAACAGGCTCCAGGGATCCGGCTCGAGCTGCTTGAGGCCGAGGCTGATGCGCTTGGCTCGCGCGTCCACCTCGAGCACCTGGCACTCGATCTCGCTGCCGATCTCCATCAGCTTCGACGGGTGCTTGACCTTCTTGGTCCAGCTCATCTCGCTGACGTGGATCAGGCCCTCGACGCCCGCTTCCAGCTCTACGAAGGCGCCGTAGTCGGTCAGGCTCATCACCTTGCCGCGCACGCGCTTGCCGAGCGGATACGCCTCTTCGACGTGGTTCCACGGATCTTCCTGGGTCTGCTTCAGGCCCAGGCTGACGCGCTCGGTCTCGGCGTTGTACTTGAGCACCTTGACGGTGACCTCGTCGCCGACCTTGAACACTTCACCGGGGTGATTGACGCGGCCCCAGCTCATGTCCGTGATGTGCAGCAGGCCATCGATACCGCCGAGATCGACGAATGCGCCGTACTCGGTGAGGTTCTTGATGGTGCCCGTCACGACCATGCCCTCTTCCAGGGTCTGCAGGGTCTTGCTCTTCAGCTCGTCGCGCTCGCGCTCCAGCAGCACGCGGCGGCTGAGCACGATGTTGCCGCGCTTCTTGTTGAACTTGATGACCTTGAATTGATAGGTCTGGCCAATCAGCTTCTCCAGGTTGCGGATGGGCCGCAGATCGACCTGGGAGCCTGGCAAAAACGCTTTGACGCCGCCGCGGATCGTGACCGAAAGGCCACCCTTCACGCGCTGGCTGATGGTGCCTTCGATGATCTCGTCACGCTCGCAGGCGCTCGAAATCTCGTCCCACACCTTCATCTTGTCGGCCTTCTCCTTGGACAAGGAGATCAGGCCATCGTCACTCTCACGGCTCTCGATGAACACGTCGACTCGATCGCCGGCCTTGACGTTGAAGGCTCCGACTGCGTCGACGAACTCGCTCTTCGAGATCACGCCTTCGCTCTTGCCGCCGATGTCGACGACAACGCTGTCGCGATTCACTTGCACGACCAAGCCGCTGACAATTTCCCCTTCGCCGCTCTGGCCGTTCGGGGTTGCAGCTTGCGTGGCTTCGAACATGGCTGCGAAACCCGACAGGTCCGCGCTCGTGTTCTGGTTGGTGGTTTGAGTATCAGTCATTAGTGGTAACAGTGCCTCCTTAGTCGTTGCAGGCTTCGGTGCAGGCCACTGGTCGAGCCAGACGGCGGACACACGCCTCACAACGGACGGGCTCCACTAGCGCGCGACCGCCCTCCCGTCAAACCTTAACGCCGGGAAAGACCGAGGCTTTTCCGTGTCCGTGTCGGTACTGATTGGGACTCGGTCTCGTACTGATTGGGCTCGGTCTCGTACTGATTGGGTCCCCAACCCCCAATCAGGGCTTCTGGATGAGGATCCCCGGCTGCTAGTCGTGCTTTTGACGACGCGGCAACCACGACATCGCGATCAGGGGTACTTTGTCGCGATCGCTCGCGCCAGAGCAGCGGCCTCGCGCGTGAGCTCGACGGGCTCCGGTGCAGTGCCGCGCACCGACGGCCCCGAAAAACCCAAACGATCTCCAATCTCCGGCCGCTCCAGCAGGCCCTCGACCAGCTCGGCGCGGCTCGCGACCACGATGGCTCCCTCGGGACTCGAGGCGATCAGAGTCCCATCCTCCAGCACGCAGCCGAGGCTCGTGGGTTTGGAGTGGATTCCGTCGTCGCTGAGCACCTCGCACAAGCTTTGGGCCGGTAGGGGTAGGCCTGTCTCGGCCTGCAGCTGCAGGCCCAGCACCACCACGAAATCCGACGCGCCGGCCGTCCCGGTCGAGCCACGCGCTGGCCCGGCGCCGAAGGCCACCTCATGCAGAGCGGCGCCGGTCAGCTTCTTGCGGAGCGCCGGCAGCCGCACCCCCCGCGGATCGGCGGCGCGCAGCAACGGCGCCAGCGCCGGGACTCGCTTGACGTCGCTCAGCTCCACGCGCGCGCGGTAGCGCATGCTGGGCGGCACGTGCATCAGCGCCAGCGGCCTGTACCCGCCGTAGCTCTCGTAGATATGCCGACCGGCCACGAAACCGACCGCCGCCAAGCCCAGCGCGACCGCCACGACCCATCTGAACGAGACGCGCCAGCTCGGGCGCTCCAGGGCGGCTTCGGTCATCGCGGCGGAAGCTACCACGGGCACTCCGAAGCGCTAGCGCCGCCCCAGCACGCCAGCACCGGCGCGAGCTGGGCGCGGGACAGCCGCGCCGAGAGCAGCACCCGCTGGCCCTCGGCCTTCAGCTGCGGCACGCTCGGCGCCGGCTGACCCG
>DATDEV010000373.1:0-7919 GCA_036522995.1 Polyangiaceae bacterium | reverse complement strand
CCGCCCCGATTGTTGGCACTGTTTTCATACTCGGGCCCACGCGCTTTATGCAGCGCGTCAGCCAGTTGCGGCCCTGGCAACGGAGCGCACCGCGCTCGAGCGACTGCCGGAAGGGACTCACCCCGAGCTAGCCACCAAGTTACGCAACACCGTGCGTTTCTACTCGAACGCAGTCGAATCCGCCCAGCGATCTCCCTCGACGCCTCCCCACCCGATCGAGCCATTTGGGCCGAAGAAGAGCCGTACCTCGCCGAGTGGCGTTTCTGCTGAATGAGGCTGCGTCCGAAGTCTGCCTCGGCGGCCGGCGCATTGTCGGCCGCACAGCGCAAAGTTCGAAGTCGAGGCTTGCGGCTCGCGGGATCACGCCCGTGGAACCTAACCGTTGGCCGCCGGGGCGAATTGATCGCGCACGCCGTGCCGGTCGAGCAGGCGGCGGAAGTTGGAGCGGTCCATGCCGGCGCGGCGGGCGGCTTGGCTCATGTTGCCGCCGCACTCGTCCAGCACCTTCTCCAGGTAGTCGCGCTCGAACCGGTTGCGCGCTTCGCCGAACGACAGGTCCGGGGCGGAGCGCAAGCGCGGACGTGAGCTGCGACCGGCGCGCAGTTGCAGGGGCAACTCCTGGCTGGTCACCAGCTCTCCGGTCGTCATGATGGCTGCACGCTCGACCGCGTTCTCCAGCTCACGCACGTTGCCAGGAAAGTCGTGGTTGGTGAGCGCGTGGAGCGCGTCCTCGGCGAAGCGCAGGCCTGTCTTGCCCAGGCGGCTGGCGTGCTTACCGAGCAGGTGGTGCGCGAGCAGGAGCACGTCTTCACCGCGGCTGCGCAGCGCGGGTAGCTCGATGCTCACGACGTTGAGGCGATAGAACAGGTCCTCGCGGAAGCGACGCTCGCGCACCTCTTCGTCGAGATCGCGGTTGGTCGCGGCGACCACCCGCACGTCCACCGGTCGTGCGTGGTTCGACCCGACGGGGCGCACGTGCCTGTCCTGCAGCACGCGCAGCAGCCGCACCTGGCTACTGGGTGCCATCTCCCCCACCTCGTCCAGAAACAGCGTGCCACCGGCGGCCTCTTCGAACAGACCACGGCGGCGGCTATCGGCTCCGGTGAACGCGCCGCGCTCGTGCCCGAACAGCTCGCTCTCGAGCAGCGATTCGGTGAGGGCACCGCAGTTGATGGCGATGAAGGGCTTGCCGGCGCGTGGGCTGTGCTCGTGCAGCGAGCGCGCCACCAGCTCCTTGCCCGTGCCGCTCTCGCCCGTGATCAGCACGGTGGCTTCGGTGCCAGCCACGCTCGCGATCAGGTCGAAAACGCGGCGCATGGGCGCCGAATTGCCGATGATGCCGCGAAAGCGCTGAGCCACCTCGAGTCGCTGCTCCAGGTAGCGATTGCGACTCTTGAGCCGGTGATGCTCGACGGCGCGACCGACCGCCATCGTGAGCGTCTCGGGACTGAGCGGCTTGAGCTGGAAGTCGAAGGCGCCCTCACGAATGGCGGTGACCGCAGAGGGCACGTCCGCTCGACCGGTGACGACCACGACCGGGAGCTCGGGCCGGGTCTGGCGCACGTGCATGAGCAAATCCATGCCCGACACGCCGGGCATGTAGAGATCGGTCAAGACGCACTCGATGCCTTCGCCGAGCTCCTCGAGCATCTGCATGGCGGCGGCCCCCGAGTCGGCGCACACAGCACGAAAGCCATAAGCCGCCAGCAATGCTCTGATGCCGCGCAGCGACTGTGCGTCGTCCTCAACGACCAACACCGTTCCTGTCATCGTGTGTGGCTGCATCGAAGTAGCTGGCTGAGTAAACGCTCGCTGTGAGGTCAGCTTAAGGGGTGCAAACGACTCGCTCCGGGTCGTTTGCACCCACGCTCGGGCCCCGCGCGGGCCGCGAATCTGCCGCCAAATCGCGCAGCGCTGGGCTTCGCCGCGCCTGGCACGCCGGCTGCACCATGCCTGGTTGCGCTCGGACCTCACACCATGATTTCGAATCTACCCCCTTCGAACGAACCGCTCGTCTTCCTCCGCTTTCGGCCGGCCTGGGCCTACATCGACGGCGTCCGCGAGTTCTGCCGCTTCTTCTGCCAGGCCACCTACAAGCAGGACGAGCTGGCAGAGCGCGCCCGCCTGGTACTGCAAGAGACGCTCGAGAACGCCATCAAGTACTCGACGCCCGGCGCGCTCAGCGAGCTGGAGCTGGAGGTGCACGCCGAAAAGGACCGCTTCGCGATCGCGATCACCAGCCGGCCCGACCCGCGACACTTGCAGAATCTCAAGACCGAGCTCGAGCACCTGACGTTGCTCGATCCGGAAGCCGCCTACGTGGCCGCCTTCGTGCGCGCCGCGAACGAGCCCGAAGCCTCGGCGCGGCTGGGCCTGGCACGCATGCGCTACGAGGGCCGCTTCGAGCTGCTCCTCGACGAACAAGCCGACGGACGCGTCCGCATCACCGCAGTAGGCAAGCCATGAGCAAACTCAGTCAAATCGAAATCCCCAACTTGCCGAGCTTCGAGCTGTCGATCTCGCAGCCGGCGTCGGTCGCCATGCGCGGCACCATCGCCATCCCCGATCCCGGCCTGGCGCTGGGCGGCTGCTTTCGCGCGCTGCACGCAGCAGCGCTGAGCGACGGCCTGCCCGAGCTGCGCGTCGACGTGCGCCAGCTCACCTTCGTCAACTCCTCCGCGATTCGTCTATTCGTGGACTGGGCGAGCTGGGTTTCGGCGGCAGGCAGCGGCGGCTACATGCTGCGCTTCTGCACCGACCGACGCATCACCTGGCAACGCACCAGCTTTGCCGTGCTGCAGTCGCTGGGCGGCAAGCGGATCAGCGTCGAAGCGCAGTAAGCCATGAACCGCGTCAACGTCCCCTCTCCGCGCCCGGCACCAGCGATATCTTCGCTGGGCGCCGGCGAGCGGCCGTTGATCAGCGTGAGCTGGGACCACAGTCCTCAGCTCGAGCAGTTCCTGCCCTTCGTCAACGCCTACGCCAAGGGACGCTTCTCGAACAGCATGGCCGAGCGCATCACGCTCGCCACCAACGAGCTACTCGACAACGCGCTGCGCTACGGCTCCCTGGCGCGCGAGTTTTCTTTCCGGCTCGAGATGAACAGCAGCAGCGTCGGCGTCAGCGTGCGCAACAGCACGGTTCAAACTCGCATCGACATGCTGGTGGCGCAGCTCAAGCGCCTGGAGACGACACCCGAGCAAGTCTACGCCTCGGAGCTGGAGCGCTCGGCGCTCAGCTCCGGGCGCCGCTCCATGCTGGGGCTGGCCCGCATTCGCCACGAAGCCGAGATGCAGCTCGAGCTCGCGCTCGAGGGCCAGGACGTATCGCTGCGCGCGTTTTGCCCGCGCTGAAGAAAGCCATGAAACGCCATCCGATCGCGCTCAAGCTCCTGCTGCTCGCCGGTTTCCCGGTCCTGGGCGTGCTGCTACTGGCAGCACTGGTGGTCGGCAGCTCACGCGAGCAGCTGCAGCGCGGGGCCGCGCTGGGCTCGATCGAAAGCCTGGCCGAGCTGTCGGCGGACGTCAGCACCCTGGTGTATCGGCTGCAGACCGAGCGCGCCCGCCTGCTGCTCGAGCTGGGCGAAAAACAAGCGCCGCGCACGGAGGACGCCCCTCCCCCCGCTGCACCCGGCGCGGTTTCGGCCGCGGCCAGCGAGAGCTTTGCCGCCACCGACCGCGCGCTCGCCAGCCTGCGCGGCTTCGTCGGCACCCGCGACATGTCGCGCCTGCCGTCGCGCCTGAGCAAAGGTTTGACCACCACGCTCAGCCATTTGCAGCGCCTGCCGGAGCTGCGAGCCGAGGCGGGCCAAGCGACGACCTCGCTCGAGAGGTTGACCGCCTACTATGCCGAGGCGTCGCGCCGCCTGATCCGTGCCACCGCCGCGCTCAGCGAGCTGACCGACGACGGTGAGGTGCTGCGCTCGATCGGCGCGCTGGTTGCGGTGCTCGAGCTGGAGGAGCGCGCCAGCGCCGAGCACGCGCTGCTCGCCTACGTCTTCGCCACCGGCGACTTTCCGCCCGGCACCTTCCGCGACCTGATGACCCTGCTCACCGAGGAGCAGACGTTCGTCGAGGTGCTCAAGAGCAACGCCACGACCACGCAGTTTGCCGACTACCAGGCGCGCATGCGCGAGCCGCGCGCGCTCGAGGCAGACGCCCTGCGAAAGCAGGCCGTCGAGTCGACCGACGGCGACCTCGCTCACCGCGAGCAGGCCTGGTTCGCGGCACAAAGCGCCAAGGTCGACAGCCTGCGCAGCCTGGAAGAGCGCCTCAATCGCGACGTGCGACGCCGGGCGGAGAGCAAGCTTCAGGGCACCCAGAGCGCGGTGATGACCAGCTCGGCGCTGGTGGTGGGCGCGCTCGTGGGCAGCGTCGTACTGGCGCTGCTGATCGGGCGCGGCGTGACGCGCAGCGTGCGCATCCTGCGTGACGCTGCCAATCGCGTCGCGCAGGGCTCCACCGACGTGAAGGTGGAGCTGAACAGCAAGGACGAGCTGCAGACCTTGGGTCAGGCCTTCAACGAGATGACCGGCGAAATCTCGCGCGCGCGTGAGGCCTTGCGCGAGCAGACGCGCATGGCGCGCGACCTGGAGATCGCGGCTAGCATTCAGTCCGCACTGCTGCCGCCCTCGCTGGTGCACCCCGAGCTGGAGTTTGCCGGCCGCATGCAACCGGCCGATGAGGTCGGCGGCGACTTCTATGACGTGCTGTGCGACGAACGCAACCCGCGATCGCTCTGGATCACGATCGGCGACGTCTCGGGCCACGGTGTACCCGCGGGCCTGGTCATGCTCATGACCCAGTCGGCGTTTGCTGCGTATTTCCGCGCCAATCCGCTAGCGCGGCCCGACGAGGTCATCCGCGGCGTCAATGATTTGCTGAGCGAGCAGATCGGTGTGCGTCTGCGTGACGACAAGTACGTGACGGGCCTCTTGCTCACGCACGCCGGCGCCGGGCGCTTCGTGTATGCCGGCGCGCACGAGTGGCCGCTGGTCTGGCGCAAGGAGTCGCGCACGACCGAAGTGCTGGAGGCGCCAGGCCCGTGGCTAGGCATCAAGCGAGACCTGGAAGACATTCCGGTGAGCTCGCTGGCGCTGGCGCGTGGCGACCTGCTGTGCCTGTACTCCGACGGCTTGATCGAAGCGCGCGACGCGCACGGTGAGCTGTACGACGTCGATCGTCTGAGCAGCGCGCTGGAGCGCGCGGCCGAACGCTTCGAGTCACTGCAAGACATCGCCGACGCCGTGATCTCCTCGGTCGCCGAGCACGCCTCGATTCGTGAAGACGATTGGACACTGCTTTTGATTCGCCGAGCCGCCTGAGCGCTCGCCACTGGACCCAAAAACATGCCGCTCAAATCCCCACTCGCTAGGGCACCGCGCAGCGGTGCCCGCCGCCAGGACCGCCGCGCGCGCTCGTGCGCGCTCTTCGCTCCCCTGATTGCACTCTGGCTCGCGCCAGCCTGCCTGGTCGATCTCGAAGATCGCTGTGGCGAGAACCAACACTACGACGCCGAGCAGGTGACCTGCCTGTGCGACGCCGAGTACGCACTGAGCGGTAACGCTTGCGTCGCCTGCCCCGAGCACGAAGTCGGCTCGCCGGGCGGCTGCGTTTGCGAGCCCGGCTTCACGCGGCCGGAGCCCGAAGCAGCCTGCGAAATGGCTGCGGGGCTGGGAGACGAGTGCCAGAGCGACGCCGATTGCGGCGACCCGCTGTACGGCCACTGTCAGCTGCCGAGCGAGGAGCAAGCCGGCTACTGCACGATCGCCGATTGCAGCACGTCGGCCGACTGCCAGGGCCAGGACTACGCCTGCAACACCCGCAATACGGGACAGTCGCCGAGCTTCTGCGAGCGTCCCCCGACGGGCCTGGGTCAGGCTTGTAGCTCGAGCGACGACTGCGCTGGCTTCGAAGCTGGCTACTGCGAAACGGTTTCCTTCGACAGCTGCGTCGTCAACGACTGCGCGCCCGACCCGGGCAAGTGCCACGGCGACTGGGTGTGCTGCGACATCGGGCTGCTCTCGCAGTCGCTGTGCGTTCCGCCGAGCGAGCTGAGCGACGGCAATTGTCCGGCTGGCGGCAGCCTCGTGCCGGTGGAGGCGCCATGAAGACGCAGTCCTTCGGCATGCTGGGAGCGCTGCTGCTCGCGAGCGCTTTCGCCGCAGCCGCCGAGCCCGCGGCGAACACGCCGGCAGCGCCGGCCCCCGCCGCGGCCGAAACCACCACGCCCAGCGCCGCGGCCGCCGAGCCTGCGGCGCCCAGCGCCGACGCCGAGCCTGCAGCGCCTAGCGAGGCCGCTCCGACCAGCGAGACTACGGCGAGCGCCGAGATCAAGCCAGACCTGGCCGCCGAGCTCGAAGAGGAGTCGCCGGGCGTCGCCGACAGCATGCTCAGCGGCGAGTCGCTCAAGCTCTACGGCTTCGGCGACGTGGGCTATCGGCACCTGCTGGTGCCGGACAACAGCCCTTGGCTCGTGTACCTGAATCGCCACCCGAGCATGTTCGTCGGGCACCTGAACTTCTACTTCGACGCGCAACTTGCAGCCAAGTGGCGCGCGCTCGCCGAAGTGCGCTTCACGTACATGCCGCAGGGCGGTTGGCGCACCGGGGACGACGGGGTCGTGACTCATAACGACACCCGTCAGGCCGACTATATGGACTTCACGCGCGAGCATCCGGTGAACGGCCTGATGATCGAGCGCGCCTTCATCGAGTACGAGGCGCTGTCGTTCCTATCGCTGCAGGCCGGCCAGTTTCTCACACCGTACGGCATCTGGAACGTGGATCACGGCTCGCCGGTGATCATCGGAGTGTCGCCGCCGTTCATCGTCGGCGCGCGGCTCTTGCCCGATTCGCAGGTGGGCCTGCTGGGCTACGGACGAGTGAATCTGGTCGACAACCTGGAGCTTGGCTACGCGCTGGGCGTTTCCAACGGTCGCACCGATTTGATCGCCTACGAGGATCTGGACGACAACAAGGCGCTCACCGCGCGCCTTGCGCTGACCTACCGCGGACTCGGCGAGCTCACGCTCGGCAGCACGTTTTACACCGGCACCGCCACCGACAACACGCGCGGCGTTTACTTCGAAGACGGCTCGCCCAAGAGCAGCGAGGACATCACCTACCAGGTGAAGGAACGAAATTACGCCTTCGACCTGCGCTGGACCTACCACGACCTGAACGTCCAGGCCGAAGCCATCATCGCCGAGCGTAAGTTCACCGACGCCGGTCGCCCCACCTTCGGCAGCGGGCTCGAGCCCGACCGCCGCTACATGGGCGGCTATGGACTGGTTGGTTATCGCACCCCGCTCGCCGGCCTCATGCCTTACGTCAAGGGCGAGTACAGCCCCGACCCGGCGCTGCAAGGAGTGGGCGTGGATCAGAACGTGACGCTGCTCACCGGCGGCCTCAACTTCCGACCGGTGCCGCGCGTGGTGCTCAAGGGCGAGTACACGTATGGCTTCTGGTTCGATCCCAAGCCGAATACGTTCGCCGAGAACCCGATTTCCGCCATCGACTTCCAAATAGCGTGGGCATTCTGATGGAGCCGATGGACTTCCGCCGTCGCCAGTTTCTGCGTGTGCTCGCGAGCCTGGGCCTGCTCAGCGTCCCGCGCGTGGTCTTCGCCGCGAGCGAGCCGATCGCCGTCGTCATGGGCTCGAGCAGTACCCAACGCGCGCTTTCGCTCGACAAATTGCGCCGCATCTTTCTGGCCACCCCCACCGACGACGACGACGGTCACCGCTTCGTGCCCATCAACCTGGGCCAGAGCACCAGTGTGCGTGAGCGCTTCGACCGCAGCGTGCTCAAGCTCGCGCCCAGCGAGGTGGCGCGCTACTGGATCGACCAGCGACTGCGCGGCAACAAGCCGCCGCGTAGCGCCAATGCCGTCGAGCTGGTGCGCCGCGCGGTGCAAGAG
>DATDEV010000372.1:0-4797 GCA_036522995.1 Polyangiaceae bacterium | reverse complement strand
GCAGAGGGCGCGGGCGTGGACGCAGAGGGCGCGGGCGTGGACGCAGAGGGCGCGGGCGTGGACGCGCGCTCTGGGAGCACTGGTGCGATGCCGAGTAGCGTCTGCTGGCGCAGCGGGTTGTCGCTCGATGTGTGCGCAGCTTCCGTGACTGTCTCGTTGTTTGTTGGGGCCCCAGCCCCAACGAGCTCGTTGTTCGTTGGGGCCGAAGCCTCGACGGGCGGCTGCGAAGGCCGCGCAGAGATGACGGGCGCCATGCCGAGCAGCGTCTGCTTGCGCAGCGGGTTGTCGCCCGCTGGCGCTTTCGCCTGTGCCACAGGACGCGATGAGCTCGGCCGCGGCGCGGTCACCGGTGACGACGAGGGTCGCGGCGGGGAGGACGGCGCAGGCGCCCCCGGACGTACGGTAGGGCTAGTTGCTGGCGCGGTGGTGAGCGCCGGTGGCTCGCTCGCCGCTAGCTGGGGCAGCTTCGCGGGGGCGGGGATGTCGTCCGCGCCCCACTCGGCATCGATGTCATCGGTGGGTGGCGCGATCGACGGCAGAGAAGGCTTGGCGCTCACACGTTCGCTCACGGATCGCTTGTCGTTCATCGCCTGCGCTCGCATTTTTCACGGCCGGCCGAACGAATCAAGATCGCTTCGCGAAAATGCCTCACACCGGCAGCGTGAGCGGACCTTTCCGTCGCCGGCGAAGCGAGTCGCCGGCGTGCGAATGCTAGTCTTCCCGCGTCGCGCCGGAGAGTCGCGCCTTGAGCAGGTCGCCGAGCGTCCCGAAGCCACCTTCGGCCTTGAGCTTCTGGCGATACTCCTTGTGCGCGCGCCGCTCTTCTTCCTCGGCGTAGCCGCGGATGCTGAGCTTGGGCTCGCCGGTGCGCGGATCGACATCGAGCACCTTGGTATCGAGCACCTTGCCGGCCTTGAAGGACTTGCGCAGATCGGTACCACGCTGCGTGCCCGTCTGGCCCGCGGGGATGAAACCGCGCCCCTGGCGTCCGGTCACGCCCAGCACGCGCACGATCAGGCCCGGCGCGTCGGCCTTGACGACCTCGACCTTGATCAGCGCGCCGCGCTCGATGCGCTGGAACGGTTCGTCGGCGCGCTCCGGCGAAGGCGCGGGGTGCAGCGACACCTTCTTGGTGCGCATGTCGAAGCTGGCGATCAGAACGTCGAGGTCCTGGCCTTCCTTCAGCAGCAGGTTCGGATGCTCGATGCGATCGAACGCCAGGTCGGCGACGTGCAGCAAGCCCTCGATGCCCGGCTCGAGCTCGACGAAAGCACCGAACTTTTCGAGTCGCGTGACCTTGCCGGCGTGGCGGCTGCCGCGCGCGAACTTCTGCCGCGCGTCGCCCCAGGGATCGGCGACCAGCGCCTTCCGGCTCAGCCAGATTTTGCCCTTCTCGTCGATCTTGATGATCTTGACTTCGAGCTTCTCGCCTGGCCTGACCAGCTCGGCGAGCGGGGTCCGGGAGTCGTGGCTGGCCTCGGTGACATGCACCAGACCTTCCAGGTTCTCGGCTTCCGGCAGCGCCACGAACGCGCCCCATTCGACGACGGTGCGCACCACGCCCTGCATCACCTGACCCTCTTGCAGCAGGGTCAGTGCGTGCTTGCGGCGCTCGTGCGCCTCGGCCTCGAGCATCGGCCGGCGGGTGACCACCACGTCGCGCCCGGCCTTCTCGTACTGAACGACCTTGAACTCCATGCGCTGCCCGAGCAGCGAGGCGAAGTTCGCGTTCTGCGGGTGCAGATCCATGCCCGAGGCCGGAGCGAAGGCGCGCAGGCCATAGATGTCGACCTCGACGCCGCCCTTGATCACGCCGGTGATGAGGCCCGACACGAGCGTGCCGTCCTTGTGCGCCTGCTCGATCTTCGGCTTGATCTCCTCTTCGCGCAGCGGCTTGCGCGACAGCACCACCAGGCCGCCGCGGATGCCGTCGTTGTGCACGCGTGCGACGAAGCGGTCGCCGATCGACGGCACCAGGTCGTCCGCTTCCATTTCCGAGCGGTCGAAGATGGCCAGCGCCTTGCCGGACAGATCGATCATCACGGCGGTGTCGAGCACGGCCGTGACCTTGCCGAACACCTCTTCGCCAACATGAAAGGGTGCCCGATCGCTGGCGCGGTGCACGGGCCGCCTGGGCCCTTCGCCTTCCTTGGCGGCCTGCGCGCCTTCGCTCGGCTTCTTCTTCTTGCGACGACGCCGCTTCTTCTTGGGCGCACCGGGGACGGCGGTCCCGTCGGCCGCTACGGCGTCGCCTTCCGGCGCGTCGCTGTCGGCCGCGCCTTCCGGTGCGTCGCTGTCGCTCGCGCCGTCGTCTGCCTCGTCGTCTCCGTGCGCTTCGCTTCCGCCTTCGGATGCGCTCTCGCCTTCGGGTGCGCTCTCGCCTTCGGGCGCGTGGGCGCTCTCGAGCGGGGCGGCGCTCACGCTGGGCTCGGCTGCGGCATCGGTCGGGCTCACGCTCCCCCCCTCGGTCGCCGCATCGCCCGTGGGGCTGTCGGCATGATCGTTCACGGTCTCGGTCTCAGGGGCGGTCATGGGGGGTCTCGGCGGCGTATATCGTGGCTCAGGGCGCCTGCCAACTTCGACAGTCAGCTTGGCCTGAGCGTGGGGTCAGTAAAGTCGCTAGTTGGTTGCTAGCGTGTGATGGGAAGGTGGCGGTTTTGGCCGCCGCTGCGATCGATGTTCAGTACGCCGGCGCCAGTAGCGCCGCTGAGGCTCTCCAGCAAGCGGCGCGCGACGAGCATGAAAGCCTCGGCCGGAGGCGAGCCGGGGGCTGCCTCGACGACCGGCACACCGGCGTCGCCCCATTTGCGGATCTCGGCATACAGCGGGATCTGCCCGAGCAGCGGGGCCCCCGCAAAGTCTGCGATCTTTTGGCCGCCGCCGGAGCCGAACAGCTCGTGACGCTCGTCGCATTTGCTGCAGACGAAGTAGCTCTCGTTCTCGACCACCCCGACCACCGGGATGCCCACCTTCTGGTTCATCGAGACCGATTTGTACACGTCCTGCAGCGCGACCTCCTGCGGCGTGGTCACGATCACCGCGCCGTTCGAGCGTACGCGCTGCGAAAGCGTCAGCGCAATGTCACCGGTGCCAGGAGGCAGATCGAGGAGCAGGAAGTCGAGCTCGCCCCAGGCGACGTCCTTCAGGAATTGCAGCAGCGCGCCGTGCAGCATGGGCCCGCGCCACACCACCGCGCTCTTCGGATCGTCCAGCAGAAAGCCGATGCTCATCAGCTTGACGCCGAAGCGCTCGAGCGGCTGGATCTTGCCGTCCTGCTCCGAGGGTCGCCCGCTCACGCCGAGCATGGTCGGAATGCTGGGCCCGTAGATGTCGGCGTCGAGCAGCCCGACCTTCAGACCCAGCGCCTTGAGCGACAGCGCCAGATTGGTCGCCACCGTGCTCTTCCCGACGCCGCCTTTGCCGCTCATGACCAGGATGACGTTCTTCACGCCCGGCACGGGGTCATCCGTGCCGATCTCACGCTGCGTTACCGAGACGGCTTCCTGGCTCATGGCGCGGCCGTAATACTACTGTCCGGGCTCGCCGCAAGCGCTCAGGCCCGCTCCGGTCCGCAACCGCCCTGAAACAGGCCTAGACCGGCCCGGCCGACCAGGCCTGTGAATGACCCTAAGCCTTGCGACCGACCCCCAGGTAGGCGGTCGACTGCATCCGGATGGGGGCGCTTCCGTACTCGTTTTCGAGCTGGGCGACGACGCCGCGCGACACCTCGGCCCACGTCGCTTCGCCCAGTTTGTTTCGCAAGAGGACAATCGGCGCCGTCGTTCGCTCGCAGACGGACCAGAATGACGCGGCCGATTCGGCCGGGATGGCGTGGGTCTTGGCCACGATGCGCACGTCACTGAAGCCGGCGCTCGTCATCTCCGCCGCGAATTCCTCGGGCTCGCCGAGCGGCCCCTTGCCCTTGCCGAACGGAATGTCGGGCATGAGCTGCTGCATCGCGTTCATCGTGCTCTTGAAGATGCCCTCGAAGGGCGCCCAGCTCGACACCACCGCCACGCCGCCGGGCTTGAGCACGCGCAGCAGCTCGCCGAAGCCCTTGCCGCGATCGGGAAAGAACATCAGCCCGAACATCGAGAAGGCAGCGTCGAACTCGGCGTCGCCCCAGGGCAGCGCCTGCCCGTCGCCGAGCCGCACGTCCGCGCCCAGCTGCGCGCCGTTCAGACGTCGCTTCAGGTTCTTGACCATCTGCGGTGAAAAATCGATGGCGGCGGCAGAGCGACCCGACTCGGCGGCGAGTAGCGAGATCGTTCCGGGGCCCGCCGCGACGTCCAGGATGCGCGCGCCGACCAGGGTGGGTGCCAGCTCGAGCGCGTCCTTGGCGAACAGCTCGAACATCGGCAAGAGCTCGAGCGTGTAGTCGTCGGAGACGAGGTTCCAGGGCTCGGGGGAGGCGAGGGGACTCGGCGGCTTGGCGTCGCTCATGCGGGGAGGTTTGCCCGACATCGAGGTCGTGCGCTAGAGGGGGAGTGACCTCATGACGGCATCCCCCACGTCTCGCTGGTTGGCAACGAGCGTCGCCGTGCTCGGACTCTTGCTGTCGCTCTGGCTCGAGCTCGTGCACTACCGCGCCTACACGTCGCCATCGGCCGTGAGCTTTTGCAGCGTGGGGGCCAAGCTGGATTGCGCCAGCGTCGCGCTGTCTCGCTACTCCGTCCTCCTCGGTGTGCCGCTGCCTTTGTGGGGCGCGCTCGGCTTCGCCTCCCTGGCGACGGCAGCGTGGCTGCGCTCGCGCTGGCTATTGCCCTTGGCCGCGCTCGCGACGCTCGCGTCTCTGGG
>DATDEV010000371.1:0-7430 GCA_036522995.1 Polyangiaceae bacterium | reverse complement strand
AACCTGGCGCAGTGTCAGTCCGCGGTGAGTCAGGCCCACCATGGCGTGGTAGAGCAGGTCGCCGGCCTCCGACAGCACGCGCTCGTCGCTTTCGTGCGCGAGGGCGTCGGCAAGCTCAGCGGCCTCTTCGCGGATCTTCGCAGCGATTTTCTCCGGACCACCGCTCAGCAGCGACTTGGTGTAGCTCTTCTCGGCCGTCGATTGCTTGCGTGACTCGAGCAGCTCGCCGAGCTCGGACAGGAACGGCGTCACCTCCCGCGGCAGGTCGCTGAGCGCGCCGGAGGGCTCGACTTGGCGGAAAAAACAAGCAGGGCGGCCCGTGTGGCAGGAGGGGCCGCTCGGCAGGACCGACAGCAGCAAGGTGTCGGCATCGCAGTCGGCGACGACCGACACCACCTGCAAGAAGTGACCAGACGTCTCGCCCTTGATCCACAGCTTGTTCCGAGAACGGCTGAAAAACGTCGCCTTTCCCGTCTCGAGGGTGAGCTTTAGCGCCGCCTCGTTCATGTAGGCAAGCATCCGCACCTGTCCGCTGAGGTGGTCCTGAGCGATCGCGGGGATCAATCCGTGTTCGTCGAGCTTGAGCATGCTGCCCGGGTTTGCCTCACAATGCTCAGGTTGGCGACGCCAATCGCTCGGACCTGGCGGGGGAGCCAGGGTAGTATGGGGGCACGGGACCCGACTGACGGAGAGTTTGGGGGCCGCAAGCCTCGCAAGTTGGGGCTCAAGACGTGGAAATCACTGGCTTAATCTGTTGGCTCGGATCGTGCTCTGTTTGTCGCCAGCAGTCAGCTCGCTGTCTTGCTCAGGAGAAACCCATGGCCCGCCTCGTCGCTTCCCAATTCTCGGTCGGAACCGCCGTCCTGCTCGGTGCGCTCGCCGTGCTCACCGGCTGCGGCAGCCTCAAGACAGAGGATGAGGGGCCGACCAGCTCGGCGGGTGTCAGCAAGATCATCTACGCGGTCCGTCAGCACACCGTGCTCGAGGGCGGTGAGGTGACGCGAATCGACGTCGCGGGCGGCATGGGCCAGGTCATGGACTACGGCCGCTACGTACCGGGCGGGAAGCTCGAGCTGCTGGATCTGCGCTCGAGCAAGGTCGAGAACATCCTGGAGGACTACCCCACGGCGGACGTTTCCAGTCTCGATCTCTCCTTCGACGCCACCAAGGTCCTGTTCACGATGAAGCGGGACGAGTCGGACTACTACCACGTGTACTGGGCCGGCCTCGAGCGCGGCGACGACGGCAAGTTCCCGATCACGCAGCTCACCTTTCAGCCGTTCGACGATCAGCAGGCGATCTGGGCGGCCGGCGGTCGCATCGTGTTCACGACCAACCAGTCCTACACCGACATGGGCACGCGCGCCGACGAGTACAACCACTCGCGCGTCGTGACCCAGCTCGCCAGCATCACGCTGACCGGTGGCGACGCCGATCGCAAGCTGTGCTCGCAGAACCTGTCGCACACCATCACTCTGTTCTCGATGGCCGATGGGCGCGTCGGCTTCTCGCGCTGGGAGCACTTGGAGAACGTCAACGACGTCAAGCTCATGGCCATGAACCCCGACTGCACGCAGATGATCGGGCTCAACGGCCAGTTCGGCAAGCCTGGCAACTCGCTGGTGCAGTTCACCGAAAGCCAGACTCCCTACGTGTTCTACGGCATCGTGACCGAGCGCGAGAACACCATCCAGGCCGGGTCGCTGGTGCAGCTCGATGCCCGCTATGCCGGGGACCAGAGCAAGCTCGACATGGAAAAGACCTCGAACGAGGCCTACAAGATGCTCACTCCGAGCGTGCCCACCAGTGAGGATGCCTCGGCCGTGGGTCGCTACCGCTCGCCCAGCGTGCTGCCGAATGGTCGGCTGCTGGTTACCTGGGCCGCCGGTGAGGTGAACGAGATCAACGAGCTGTCGCTCACGCCGCCGGACTACGGCGTGTACGTGTTCAACGCCGAAACGCGACGCAACGACCTGGTGATGAACCACGAGAACAGCTGGGAGCTCTATGCCAAGGCGGTGGTGTCGCGCCCCGAGCCGACGCTCATCACGTCGCGCCAGAACACCGCGGATGCCTCCGAAGCGACGCGCTTCGGCTCGATCGATATCAAGCAGACCTCGCTCTACTCGCGCCACGGCAACACCGTCGGCGGCGCGCAGTTCGAAGACGGCACGCCGCTCGACCAGGCGCTCGAGCACGCGGTGAAGGTGCGTATCATCGAAGGCTTCTCCAGCGAGGCCGCGACCGGCGCCACCATGTTCGGTCTGACCATGGCCGAGGGCGCCGCGCTGATCGGCGAAGCCACGGTGCGGGCCGACGGCTCGTGGCTGGCCGACGTGCCGCCTTACGTGCCGATGCACTTGCAGGCAATCGACGAGTTCGAGCTGGCCATCCGCAACGAGACCACCTGGATTCAGGGCATGCCGGGCGAGAACCGCGTGTGCGGCGGCTGCCACGAGGATCGCACGCAGCCCAGCTTGGCTGACGGTCAGCAATTCACCAACGCCGCCGGCCTGGGTCCCGAGGACTTCATGATCCCGGTGCTGCAGCGCACCGAATACCCGTGGGCAGGGGCCAACGATGCGGCCAACCCGAACCAGATTCAGACGCTGCTGACCGCCAAGTGCGTGTCGTGCCACAACGAGACGACCAACGGCGACGGGCCGCAGGAGTTCTACACGGTGGCGGCCATGAACGAGACCACCGGCGACGCCTACAGCTACATGATCCCGCGCCTGGATCTGTCCGATCGCCCGATCACGGTCACCTACGATGGTGACGAGCACGAGTGGCCGGCTTCGTACGTGTCGATCTTCTACCCGGCGGCGATGGAGATGGAGATGGGCATGGGTGCGATGATCACCGGCACCGTGCCGCCGAAGTGGGGCGTGCCGAGCGATGCGCGGCACAGCGCGCTGATCGAGAAGCTCAACATCACCTCGTCGCTCGACGCGGAGCGCTACGCCTGGCCGCTCGGTGAGGCGTTCGTCAACGGCGAGATCGCCGGCGGTACCCGCACTGACCACGCGGCGCTGGCAGGGCTGACCCGTGAGGAGACGCAGATGCTGATCCGCGCCTTCGACATGGGCGGGCAGTACTTCGCCCGCCAGAACACCGGCTTCAAGCCGTTCAACAACGACCCGGTCGCAGGCAAGCTGTACTGAGGGAGCAGAGGAGCAAAACCATGAACTTCCACATGTCCAGCCTGGTAAAATCCTCGGTCGCTCTGGCCAGCCTGCTGCTCGCATCCGGCGCGAGCGCGGCGACCCCCAAGACCCCCAACGTCACCAGCGGTCGCGCTGAAGTCTACAAGCAGCTGGATGCCAAATCGCTCGAGGCGGTGAGCACTCCGGACCAGATTTCGAAGCTCGACGCATCCAACACCGCGCCCATGCGCATCTGGAAGGTGCTGGAGCACGGCGAAAAGCTCGAATGCCCTGCGTGCGTGCCGGTGGTCGCCAAGCTGATCTACAACAGCAACCCCAAAACGCGCGAGATCAGTGCCTGGTGGCTGCGGCGCCGGATCTTCGGCGTATTCGGGCCCGGTCAGGTCTACCAGCAAACGTTGCAAACGCTGGCCAGCGACAAGGACGAGTCGCGTCGCATCTACGCGGCCAACGCGCTCGGTGAGTTCCTGACGCTGGGCGGTGTGCCGGCGCTATCGGACGCGATCGTGAAGGACGAGTCTGCGGCGGTGCGCAAGGCAGCCGTGGCCGGGCTCGAGCGCTTGAACTCCTCGGGTCAGGCTGGCGAGCTCACCGTGGCGCTCGGTGACTCGGACGAAGGCGTGCGCCTGGCTGCTCTGCACGCTTCCACCCGCATCAACAGCTTCCTCGACGTGGAGGCGGTGGTGGCGCTGATCAGCGATCCCTCGAGCCTGGTGCGACGGCGCGCCGCCGAGACGCTGGGCGTGATGAAAGCCGAGGACGCGCTGCTCGGCCTGATCGCGCTGAGCTCCGCCGACAGCGAGTCCGACGCCGCGGTGCGTGGTGCGGCGGTTTGGGCGCTGGGCCAGATCGGCAATCCAGAGGCGGGTGACGCGGTGCTGGCCGCCGAGCACGACGACGACGCCTTCGTGCGCAGCGCGGCCAGCGTAGCGCGCCGCATGCTCCGGCTTTGATCTCGTATGCTCCGGCTCTGAAATCGCCCGATCCGCGCCTGCGATAGTGCGTGATAGGATGACGAGGACATGCTGTCGTTCTCTTGGCGTTCGTCGGCCTGGCTGTCCGTACCGGCGCTGCTCATGCTGCTGGGCTGTCAGCGTAAGGAGCAGCCGGAGCAAACGACCTTCTATCTGCGGCGTATCGGGCCGATCCTCGAGCAGTCTTGCGCGGAGGGGCCCTCCAAGGCGGGCTGCCACGTGCGCGCCGACGCCAAAGGCAACGCGCTCGGCAACCTGAGCCTCGAGACGTTCGACGAGGTCGATGATCGGCGAGACTTGCTCGTCAATTACGGGCCCTACGGCATGCCAGGCATGCTGGTCAAGGTGGTGCCCAGCTTCAAGCTGGCCCTGACCTCCTGGCGCAGCAGCGATCCGCTGATCATCGACTCCAACATCGCGCACGTCGGCGGGTCGCTGATCGAGATCACATCCAAGTCTTTCACCCAGCTGCAGACCTGGATGGCGAACGGCGCTGCCGAGAACAACGCGCGCCAGATCGACAAGGAATACCAGCAGACGGACTGCTCCAAGGCCCTGGGCAGCGACCCGCTGTTCGACCCCAGCGTCGAGCCCGCCACGGCCGACTTCGCGATCTTCCGCGACAAGGTCAACCCGGTCTTGGGCAAGAGCTGCGCTGCCGGCAACTGTCACGGCGCTGCGTCCAACACCCTGCACCTCACCTGCGGTGACAGCACGGACCAAACGCGCTGGAACTACTTCGCCGTGCAGGACTACGTTTCGTCCGATCCGCCGCTGAGCGAGATCGTGCGGCGTCCGCTCGCGGCCTCCGCTGGCGGCACGTACCACGAAGGCGGGGTTATTTTCGATAGCAGCGGCGACCAGGGCTACCAGGCCCTGCTCGAGTGGGCGACCGCGAAGGGTGGTCCCACGAACGTGCCGACCAACGCTGGCTTCGAGTTCTTCGCCGACCGCGTACAGCCCATGCTGGTGCGGCGCGGCTGCATGATGCTCGGCTGCCACTCTTCCTCGATGTTCCACGACTACCGCTTGCGGGGCGGCAGCGGCGGCCACTTCGGTCTGCCGGCTACGCGGCGCAACTACGAGCTCACGCTCGAGCAGCTGGCGCTCGATTCGCCCAATCCAGAGGCCAGCCGCCTGGTGCGCAAGAACTTGGTCCCGGCCCCCGACGGACCCGGCATCTTGCACCGTGGCGGCTCGCTGTTCGCCGATCACGATCCCTGCGACCCCGTTGCGGCCGCGGCTGGCCCGCTCGACGAGCAGAGCGAGTACTGCGTGGTGACCACCTGGATCGCCATGGAGCGCGAAGCGCGCATGCCGCCGGATTCGGGTCTCAGCGGCATCGTGTTCGTGCGCCGCCCGCCCGCCGCCTTGCCCGACACGCCGCAGGACTACGGCAGCTTCTCTCCCGGCGCCGATGTAATCCGCGCCGCCGCCACGCAGGACGCCACCACTGGCGAGATCGTGATGGGAGCGGAGGAGAGCCTCTCCACGCTGTGCGGGCTCAGCCCGGCCAGCAGCGACGCCCGCCGCCCCAGCGTCTCCTGGGACGGACAGAAGATCGCGTTTGCCGCGCGCGCTTCGCAAAGCCAGCCCTACGCCATCTACGTGGTCGAGGCCGGTAGCTGCGCGCTCGAGCCCACGATCGCGGCCGCCGCCGTGGACGATGCCGGCTCGGCAGTGCCCGACAACGACGAGCTGGTGCACAACTTCGACCCGAGCTACGCGCCCGACGGCAGGTTGGTGTTCGCGTCCACGCGCGGCAACACGCTCAACACCGACGCCTTCGACTACGCCGGGCCGCAGCGCACGCCAGCCGATCCGACCAAGCTGAACTCGAACCTGTACGTGGTCGAGGGCACCAAGATTCGACAGCTGACCTTCCTGCTCAATCAGGAGCTGACACCGAGCTTCATGCGCGACGGGCGGCTGATGATGGTGACGGAGAAGCGTCAGCCGGACTTTTACCAGCTGGCTGGGCGGCGCATGAACCTGGACGGCGGCGACTACCACCCGCTCTTTGGCCAGCGTGGCACGATTGGCTTCAATCAGCTGACCGACGTGAGCGAGCTCTCGGACAAGAACCTGGCCGTCATCCTCAGCGAGCGCGGTGCGGTTCACGGCGCGGGCACGCTGGCGCTGGTCAATCGCAGCCTGGGCATCGACCAGGGCAGCAGCGACGAAGCCGACTACGTGCAGGATCCGGCGGCCATCGACTATCCGAACTACAAATTCTATCAGCGTTCGCTGCGCATCCTGGATGCACGGGCTACCGGCAAGCTCGCCGGTACCCAGGGCGCCTACCGCACCCCGGCGAGCCTGCCCGACGGCAACATCCTGGTCAGCTACGCGGCCAACGTAGTCGCGCTCGATCAGTTCAGCGGCAACTTCGACATCGTGGTCGTCAGCGCCCAGACCGGCGAGCGCACGCCGCTCGTCACCGGCGCCGAGGACGAGCTTTGGCCCGCCGCCATCTATCCCCGCTACTCGTTCGGCATCTTCAAGTCGCGGCTCGACGAGGTCAACGGCGCCGTTGAAGTGGGGGGCGACCCCGCGGTGTCTCAGGTCACGTTCCTCGATACCAACTTGATGAGCAGCTTGGTTTTCCAGAACACGCGCAGCGGGCGCCACGTGCCGTCAGGCCCGCAGGCGCTGCAGAGCGTGTGGGCGAGCCTGCCGCCGGTCGGTGCCAAGAGCTTTGCCGATGCCGACCCCGCCTTCGTGACCAGCGATGACTACGGGCAGCTCTACGTGCGGCGTCGCCTGCTCGGCAGTCCACACGTCTACGATGACGGTTCGGCCGTGATGCGCGTTCCGGGCGGCGTGCCGGTCACGCTGCAAGTGCTAGCGACGCTGGCTGACGACGCGGGTCCGACGCCGCACTTCCAGCGCGAAGAAATGCAGTTCTATCCGGGAGAGATCGCGCGTCAGGGCTTCCGCCGCGATCTCTTCAACGGCATGTGTGGCGGCTGCCACGGCTCGGTGAGCGGCATGGAGAACGAGATCGCCGTCAATCCCGACATCCTGACGCAAGCCTCCGACGTGCAAGCCATGAGCGAGCCGCCGACCGATCTCACCTCACAGCGCGGCGAAGACACCGGCCCTTGAGTCCTGGCGGGGGACGAATGATTACTGGATGACGACGGTCTTGCTGACGGTGACGCGCTCGCCGTCGAAGGCGGGAATGCGGGACTTGCGCAGCGTAGCGGCGATGCAGCCGCCGGTCGGCGTACCCGCAAACGGCGGACCGCCGATGGTCGCGCTGGTGACGCGCCCGGAAGGAGCAAAA
>DATDEV010000370.1:0-3450 GCA_036522995.1 Polyangiaceae bacterium | reverse complement strand
CCCAGGGCAGGAGGGGCGTGTCGGCTCCGGGCGCGCCTGCGCCTCCGTCGCCTCCCGCGCCGGGCGTACTGGTCTGGGGGTCGACGCTGCCGCAAGCTGAAAGGGATGTAGCGATGGCCACGGCGCAGGCCAGGCGACAGGCGATGGACGTCTCGTATCTCATGACTTTACTCCAGGGGCTCCCGCTGTGAGCGGTGCAGACCGAGCGCGATGCTCGACGCGTGCTTGAGCAATGAAACGTTGTCTGGGTAGCTGGCGAGCAGCTGCAGTAGCAGCTTTTGCCCGCGCGACTGGTCGGCCAGCACGCCCAGCGATTTGACGACGGTGGAGGGCCAGACGTCCTGGCTCGCGTCGCGCAGCGCCCAGGCCTCGGCGGCGTCCACGCTCTGCAGGCCGTCCAGGGCCTCCTTGCAGTCGCGCGCCACCGCGCTGCGCATCTGCCACGCCTGCGGCTCGTGCAGGCCGCGCAGCGTCGCCATCACCACCTTGGGCGCGCGCAGCAGTGCGCCCGCGCGCCACTCCCAGCTCTCGGCGTCGTTCAGACCGGCGAGTGAGGCAAGCGCCGCCACCGGCGCGAGCGGGCGGGCTCGTCGGCGCAGCTGCCAGGCGCGTTCGGAGCCGAGGCCGGTGACCGATTTTGCTACGGCGCGCGCCAGGTCGTAGTTGCTGTCGAGCTCGGCCGCGCGCCCGCTCAGTAGCCGCTCGCGCAGCTGCCAGCCGCGCTCGTCGTCGAGGCCGCTCAGCGTGCCGACCGCGAGCTCGGCCAGCCGCGGCCCGTCGTCGATGCAGCGCTCACGCAGCTGCCAGGCACGCTCGTCGGAGACTCCGCTCAGGCTAGCCAGGGCATCGCTCGGGACCGACGTCGCCAGCTCCTGCCAGAGCGCCCAGCCTTGCGGCGAGGCCAGCGCCAGACCCAGGGAGCGCAGCGCAGGGCCGGGGTGCTGGCGCGCGGCGCTCCGGCGCAGGCGGAAGCTTTCGTCGTCTTCCAGGCCGCTGAGCGCGGCCAGGGCCGCGACCGGGACGCGCTCCAGCAACGCGCGCCGCCGCTCGTCGAACGCTGGCCCGTGCATGCCGCCGAGCATGTACGCCGCGACGCGCGGCTCGCGCTCCATCAGGTCGTCGACCAACTTCAGGAAGGCTTCGAGCGCTTGGCTCGGCTGGCTGAGCGCGGCCGAGCTGGGCTTCGGGCGCGCAGCGCGCGCGCGAAAGCGTGCGCTGGCGTGTGCCACGCCGTCGCGCTGCGCTTCCCGAATCAGCTGCACGACCAGCTGGACACCTTGCTCGAGCGAGCCGCGATTTTCGAGCACGACCCAGCGCTCGGGCTGCTGCTCGGCCAGCTCCAGGTAGCCGCTGCGCAGGCGCTGCTGCAGGCCGACGCCCGACAGGCCCTTGCGCGCTGGGGCCTTGGCTTGCTCGTCGCCCAGCTCGAGCTTGCGCAGCTTGCGGCGCGCGCGCGCGAAGCTGGGCTCGACGTCGACCAGGATCACCAGATCGGGCTCGAGCCCGTCGGCGGCCGCCTGCAGGATCGGCCCGGTGAAGCTTTCGGGCAGGTGCCGGCCGTAGCGCCCGAGCACCTGGGGGGTGTAGAGGAAACGATCGGCGAGCACCAAATCGTGCGTGGCAAGCGCGGGGCGCAGCGCCTCGTGGAGCAACTGCACGTCGCGCGCCACGTACAGCAAGAACTCCGCTTGCCAGGTCAGAGCCAGGTTCTGTGCGCTGCGGCCAAGCTCGCGGATCGCTTCCGAGACCGGCGACACGAACTTGCCCTCGGCGCGCAGGTGCTTGACCGTAAGCCCCTCGTCAGCAAGCGCGGCGGCGACGCGGTTGGAGATGCTGGTCTTGCCGCTCCCGTCGATGCCTTCGAATACGACGAACATCAGAAACGCGCTCCCGCCATCAGTAGTAGGCTCTCGCGATCGGGATCTTCGTGATCCAGCAGGCCGCTCGGAAAGTTGCGCTGGGCGCGCGTCAGCTCGCCCTGCAAGGTGACCCGCGCGCGATCCCAAAGGCCGAAGTTGATGCCGAGCGCTGCCTCGGTAGCAAAGTCCTCGACCACCTCGATATCCGGATTGAGCAAGGCGAAGAAGCCGAACGGCTCCACGTAAACGTCACCCCGCGCGACGCCGCCGAAGCGGTAGCCCAAGAGGGCGCGGCCGAGCACGAAGATCGGATCGGCGCTCTGGTCCGGTTTGTCGTCGTGCACGTACTGGCTCTCGCCGACGCTGCCGTCGACCCAGGCGCGCAGGCCGCCGCGAGCGAAGGTTTGGTCGACCGTGGCATCGACGCCGCCAGTCGCGTAGTGCTCGAACTGTCCCGGGGCCGTCGAGCCGACGCGCTGCTCGTACCAGCCACCCAACGTCAGCCAGGCCGGGCTGAGCTCGACGCGCGCGGCGTAGGTTTGCGCGGTCAGGGAGGCATCGTCGATCAGCACCACGTCGCGCTCACCGGGGGCTATGGAATCGACCGTCGTGCCCTGAAACGCACCCAGTGTGACGCGCGGCTTGAGCCCGCCCTTGCCGCGATAGCCCAGCGCGACCCCGGGACGGCGCCCAGCGACGTCGAGCCAGTCAACGAGCAGATCGTGCATCAGTCCGCGGCGCGCGAGCGGCAACTCCCAGGGCGATTCGAGCTCGAGCCGCGGGCTCGGCAGCTTGAACTGGCCAGCCTTCACGAAGTAGCGCTTGCCGGCCATCACGAAGGCATCCTTGACCTTCGGTTTGCCGGAGATCTCGAGCTCGAGCTCGGCGGACAGCCAGCGCTCGGGCGAACGATACTCGAGCCCGACGCGCGCGCTCTCGAGCTGGAGGTCGAGTGAGGTTCGACTTTGCGACTCGACGTTGCCGCCTGTGCCCACGACGTCGTCGCGGTGGTGCGACAGCTCGGCGAGCGCCATCACGCGGCCCTTCAGCTCGAGCTCGCCTCCGGTCGTGGTGAAGACGAAGCCCTTGGCCTGATCCTGCGCGGGGCCAGCTTTGGCTTTCTTGTCCTTCTTTTTCGCGTGTGGCGCAGCTGCAGGCGCCGGAGCGTCAGGCGGCGCTGCAGCAGGGGGTGCTGCGGCTGGCGGGGGTGTGGGCGCTAGAGCGGGGGGCGCCGACGCCGCGGGCGGGGCAGGGGCCGGAGTCGGCGCCGCGGCCGGGGCGCCGGCGGGCGGTGGGGGGCCTTCGACCGGCTGGGGCTGGGCCGAGGCGACCGACGCCAGGAGGCAGGTGGCTGCGCCGATGCTCCATGTTCGACGGAATCTGTCACTCGAGCTGCATACGGGAGTCATAAACGGGAGGAGGCGGGGCACTTCGCGAAGCCAAACGTTCTGTACCCATCCGCACTCGGCAGCGATCAGTTTTGGTTTGAGATTCTGCGGGGCTAGCCGCACTGCGGGCGAGAAATGCGGCCTTCGCGAGCGGGCTCCGAGCCCCGGAGATTTGACGTTGCCGTGGCCTTTCGATGACTTGC
>DATDEV010000369.1:0-4136 GCA_036522995.1 Polyangiaceae bacterium | reverse complement strand
GCCTACAGCTCGCGGCATCCAGCTGGTTGTTCTCGCCGCTCATGGCCGTGACGGCCGGGCTCGTCGCACGCAGTCTCTTCGCAAGGAGGCGCTGACCATGCGCGTCGATTCCCCCTCCAAGCTCGCCCTTGGCTTCGGCACCGGCGCGATCTTCGGCGTGCTCTTACAAAAAGGCCAAGTCGGCAAGTACGAAGTCATTCTCGACCAGTTGCTGCTTCGCGAGGGCCGAGTGCTGCGCACGATGGGCACGGCCGTGGCGGTTGGCTCAGCTGGCGTCCACGCCCTCGCCCAAGCTGGCTACTCCAGCTTGCAAATCAAACCGCTGAGGTTGGGCAGCATCGTTCCCGGCGCCGTGCTCTTCGGGACGGGAGTGGCGCTGCTGGGCTACTGTCCTGGCACCACGCTGGCTGCGCTTGGGCAGGGCCGGCGCGACGCGCTGGCCGGGGCCCTCGGCATGCTGGCGGGCGCGTCGCTTTACGTGCGCGCCTACCCAACGCTCAAGCCGCTGCTCGAAACAGGTGACCTAGGCAAAGTCACCCTACCGAGTGCAACGAAGACCTCGCCATGGCCGTGGGTCGCCGGCCTTGGTGCAGCCGTGCTAGCCGGAATCCTCGCCTACCGAAAGTAATTGAGCGTGGACTCCGAGTGCACCAGCCCGACGCAGGTTCGCGACTGCTCGGCGCTGGGCGAATAGTCGACTTCCTCCTGCCCGTTCGCTTGCCTCGACGGCCTAGCCTAGCGTGGCGAGCTGCCCCACTGGGCAAAGGCCGAAGCTCACCCTACGCGATGGGCATGGAAACCATGGAGCTCCATCGCGGACGTTTGATCGACCACCTGCAGCTGGTGGTCGCGGACCTGGAGCGCAGCAAGCGCTTCTATTCGGCAGTGCTGGGCGCTCTCGGCATCCCGCTGGGCGGCTCGGACGCGAGCTATTTCTGGTTCGACGAGCTGTTCGTCTCCAGCCAGGACAGCCCAGCAGCGGCCGGCGCCCTGACCGGCCGCACGCACTTCGCCTTTCAGGCCCCGACGAAGGAAGCGGTGCTGGCCTTCTACGAAGCTGGCGTCGCTACCGGCGCGAAAAGCAACGGCCCGCCCGGCGATCGCCCCTACCATCCGGGCTACTTCGCAGCTTTTCTGCTCGACCCCGACGGCAACAACGTCGAGGCGGTATTCCACGGTCCGGCGAATCGCTCCGCTCCCTCCGTGGTGGTGAAGTTCTAGCGCTGCCGCCGCTCTTGAAATCACTTTAGCTGGAAGCTCTGGAGCTCCTGGGCGGAGGGCAACTTGCCCTCCGCGAGCCCCAGCACGATGCTTGCTGCCGCCTTGGCTCGCGCTGCGCGAGCGTCCAAGCGTTTTGCCATTGCCTTCACTTCCGCCTCGTTGGGCGCCAAAGTCAGGGTTACCGACAGGCGCCTGCCGACGAGCTCGAGCTTGGCGCTACTGGCAGTGCGGGCGGCGGCGGAGCGTAGTGCCTTGTTGAACTCGCGCAGATCCGGGCGGTTCGGTAGCGCGATGCCGGCCTCGAAGCGAATTTCGAGCGCGCGCAGGCTCAGGGCCTGCTGAATGGCGGCCGCCGCCGCTTCGTCCTTGGCCACGAATAGCAAGCGCCGGCTCGAGTCCAGGATCGAACCGGAGGACTGGCTGCCGCAGAACAGGGCATTGCGGTTGATGGCATCGAGCACGCGCTGGCGATTGGTTTCGTCGGGCGAGAGCTCGACGGTCGAGAACTCCATCGCAAAGCCGCACTGGCCGCCTTTGGCTACCGCGACCTCCTCCGCGGGAGTCGGCTCCAGAAACAGCGCCGCCAGCTCGGCCACGTCCGGCGCTGGAGGGCGCGGCTGCGAGCTGCCGAGCTGCTCGAGCAGGCTCGGCACTTCGCGGGCATAAGCCGCCAGGTAGCCGTTGTTGACGGCCAGCAGCAGTCGAGAACGCGCGCCGTCCTGGCATACCGAGCGCGGGCCGCCCACGTCGTCGTTGCAGTAAGCGCGGTGCACGCCGGACGGAGTCGGTGAGAGTGGGGGGTAGAGGAGCTTGTCCCGGAACGAGTCGTCCGGCACCGAAAGCAGCGCGAACCCGGAGGGCACGGATTCGTACATGTATTCGACCTCGTACACGGCCGCTCCAGCACGCAGCGGGGAAGTCAGTGCCTTGCCGCAGGCAAGCCCCTGCGCGATCTGTGCTTTTGTTTGCTCGAGCTCCTCGAGGTCGACCGGTACGTCGTTCATCAGCTCGAAGAAGATGTCGCGTCCACCGCAGGCCGCTCCGGCGGCTGAAAGGTAGGCTGCGTCGGGAATATCTTCCGGCCGCATGCGCAGGGAGGACTGGACGCGGCGCAGCAGCGTGTTGCGCCGCAGCGCCGTCGTGGTCGCCGGCAGCTGCTCGACGCTCAGCGGCATCTCCTTCGCTTTCACGTTGACCCGCACCGACGCCGCGTTGCCGGGCTGGGGTGGGGGAGCTGCAGCGACGGGATTCTCGTTGGGAGTCGGCGTCGCCCCAGGTCGCGAGGCGCGCCAGACCAGCAGCGGCCCCTCGTCGGAAACCAAGCCCCAAAGCTCGGGCGAGCGACCCACGTGACGGATGTCGATGTCGCGGCCGTCGACGTTGATGATGGGTTTGACCAGCCTCAACACCTGCGAATAGTCGGTGTGCGCGGTGTCGTGAGCCGTGCCCACGGTTTGCACCGGGCGCCGTCCGCGCATGAACCAGCCGTAGTTGGCGGCCAGGTTCTCCTTGCCGGCGATGCGGTTGCTGAGCACCCAGTGCTTGCCCTCGTTCGCGACCATGCCCGCGCGGCCGGCGATGCGCTGATCGACGCATTCGGAGTGCTGAATCATCCGCGCCGTGGTGGCCATCTTGTCGTCGGGCGGGAGTGTGCACGGGTTGATGCGCACGGCGGCTTGCTCCCAGATCAACTGCAGAACGCGGGGTGTCGGCAGGATCGCGTGCAGCTGATCGGCGATGCGCTGGGCGCCTTCCGCGGTGACGTCGAAGCGAACACCCAGGATGGTCAGGGCGTCGGTCGTGACCTGGATCTGGGCGCGCCGGCCCTTGTAGTTGGAGGTGATGGTCGTCCACTGCGGCGGGTCCAGTGCTCCTCGCGCTACCGCCTGCACGATCAGCTCCTCGCGTTCCCGGCTGTGGTCGGCCGGAAACTTTTCGAGCACGGCCGTCAGGCGCGCGCGCTTTTCCTCTTTGCTGAGCGTCGACTTCGAGAGCTCGACCAGTTGCTCGAGCTCCGGCGTGAGCCCTGCTCCCGCCGAGGACGCTGGTGCTGGCGCCGGCAGCGCGCTAGCGCTGGGAGCTGCCTTGGTGACGGGTGCGCTCGGTTTACTGCATCCGCTCGTCAGCGCGCAGAGCGCCGCCAGCGCGATGCAGCAACGTAATTTCGATGGCATCGGCATGATTTGGCGCTCGACATGAACCCATTCGAGCAACCCGGTCAAGCGCGACAAATGGCATAGTTCTGCCCATGCCAGGGGCCATTCACCTCTACGAGCTAGCGATTCACGAGCGCCACCTCGACACCTTCGGCCACGTCAACAACGCGACTTACCTCGACCTGCTGGAGGAAGCGCGCTGGGATCTGATCACCCGCAATGGCTATGGTCTCGACGAAATCAAGCGCCTGCAGGCCGGCCCGACCATGCTCGAAGTCAACCTGCGCTTCCGGCGCGAGATCCGCAACCGCCAGCGCATCATCGTCAAGAGCTGGACCGCGTCCTACGTCGGCAAGATCTGCACCTTCGAACAACAAATGCTGGGCGAAGATCAAGAGCTCTGCTGCGAAGCGACCTTCGTGCTCGGCCTGTTCGACCTTCGAGCACGCAAGCTTGTCGTTCCTTCGCCCGAGTGGCTGCGCGCCGTCGGCATGCCCGCGACGCCGCGTGATCACGATCCCGACGCCATCGCGTAGGACGCCTCGGGGCTCCGACCCAAGCGGGGGGGCAGAGACCCACGAGGCCCGTCGAGCGACAGGTAAAGACCCATCCCTAAAATTAAAGAATTTTTCTTAAATCAGGCGTATGTTAAGAAAAATTGTGGCTGGTGATCGAAATCTTGGACAGCCGCTCGGTTATGGGGCGCTGATTGAGCGCCTGGGGCTGGCTGTGCCTGCACCGCTCCACCAGTCAACCATG
>DATDEV010000368.1:0-7894 GCA_036522995.1 Polyangiaceae bacterium | reverse complement strand
GAGACCAGCGCGCCCGTCACGGGATCGAAACTGAACGTCTCGATTGCCGTGCCGTAACCGCCCACGAACACCCACTGCTTTTGTGTCTTCTCGCTCATGATGCCTGCGCTCCAGCCCCTCCTTGTAGCAGCCCCCGAGCTGATGGTGGTGCCCGCGCAATGGCCCTCTCGGGGCTCCGCGCTTGAAACCTGGTACGCTCAGAGAGCTTCATGGGGTCCTATTGGACCGCCTGCTGCCGCTGCCGCTGCTGCTGCTGCTGGCGCTCGGCTTCCTGGAGGGCGACGATCGCCGCGGCTTGGCCGGCGGAGGTACCCGAGGCCGCCACCTCGTTCGGCGACGCGCCAGCGGCAGTCTTGCGTACCTGGCACACGCAAGCCGTTGCGCCCGGACCGGTAGCATTCTGATTGCCGACCCCGACCATGCCCGAAAGCTCCATGTCCCAGTTGCGACACATCTGCACGCATTCCTTGGGCCCGCCCTGGATCTTCCATTGGCTCGCGCAGCCTCCCAGTCCGAGCAAGCAACCGATGAGACACGCGCACCCCGCTATGAACTTCATTTGAGCTGATTCCTTTGGTTCGAGACCCCCCTCTTCTACTCGGCGGCCAACGGCATTCGTACCGAAAAGAGCCCACGCCCAAACGGGAGCGACCGAGAGAGCGCGCTTGCTCCCGACACCGTCACGCCTGAGCTACTTCTTGGGTTTGCCGCAGCTGGCGCCCAGCTTGAAACCATCGGGCGGTGACTGCTTGAGGCGCTCTTCGGTCGCCGCATCGTACTTGCCGCTCGCAGCGATCTTATCCGTGGGGTGGTTGCGATTCCAGAGGGTCTGGAATGCGAGCACGTCGGTGGCGGGGGGCGGAGCGCCGCCGCGTTTGAAGTCGAAATGAACGCGGTCGGACGCGCCCAGCCAGCGGAATTGGTGCTGCTCGAGCGTGGCTCGCCAGCTACCGGCTTCGGCGATGTCGAGCGCAATGCCGATCTCGTGATTGCTTTGGCCGGGCGGGGTCGCCAGCGGGACGCCGCAGCGTTTGGTCGCTGACCAGCGCCAGACCAGGTACTGCTGCGCCACGGTGCGCAGAGCGCTGTTCACGGTCATCTTCTGGTTGGGACGGGCCTCGAGCGCCTTGACCAGCTGATTGCGCGCCTGCAGCTCCAGGTACGGGAAAACCTGCGAGGCGATGACGAGGTTGGGTTTGCTGGGCAATGGCACGAACGCGTTGGGCCTGATGCAGCGAGCCTGCGCGATGATTTGCCGGCTCAAGCCGTCGACGCTGGCCGTCGTGCAGCTTTCGATGGCGGCGCGCGCCACGGTGTCGAAGTGCCGAGGCGGCGACGCCTTGTCGCCGCGCGGCTCACCGTCGTCGCTGAAGTCTTCGAAGCCAGCCGCGTCCGCCGCCGCCCGCTCGGCGGGATCGCCCGAATCGCCCTCCCCCGCTACCGACCTGCTAGCTGCCGGCGCACTCGCCGCCGCTGCGGCCGCGACCGACGAAGACTGGCTCGCGGCCGGCAATGGGGCGCGCTGCTGTCCCTTGCGGACGATGAACACCAGCTCGAGCCCGAGCACCAACGCCAGGACGACGCAGCCCGCTATCATCAGCAGCGACTTGTTCGCCATCGGCGGCCCCGGCTACCCCAGCCCGCAACCCTCCGCAATGCCGGAGCCGGGCTCCAGCGCGCGAAGAACCGCTAGAAGCGACGCCGCCCAGCTGGGCGGCGGAACAGGCCTACCCCCAGCAAAGCGAGCAGAGCCCCCACCGCGCCGAGCGCCGAGCCTGAGGAAGCGGGGAGCGAACAGGAGCAGCCGCTGCTGTCGCTGGAGGCTGGCGAGGTTGGCGGCACGCCACCGGTAGTGCTCGGGGGAGCTCCCGAGCCGCCCGCACTAGCGACCGAGCCCGCACTACCGCCGCCGCCCACTGCCCCGGCGCTGCCGCCGCCGTTGCCAGCTCCGCCAGCACCCGTGCCGCCGCCACCGGCGCCTGCGCCCGGCGTGCCGGAGCTGCCCGCGCTCGAGCCGCCCGCTCCGGCCATGCCTCCAGCGCCGCCACCGCCCACGCCGCCCGGGTCGTTGCAGGCGACGGTGAGATCTTTGACCCGGATGTTCTTGTAGGCGACCGAGCCGCCCGGGAGCCAGCGCCCGCCGCTGTGCACCTGGATGGCGAGCGGCCCGCTGGCGTCAATCTCGCCGCGCGGCAGGCCGTCGGTGAAATCCATGACTTTGGTGCCGCTGATCCAGACCTGCATATGAGGCGGATTGCCTTCGACGCGCGCGCGGATCTCGTTGAACTCCGTGGGCTGCCAGAGGGTGGGCCAGGTGGCGACATCGAAAATCGGCATGTCATTCTGGTCGGGAGCGACGATCGCCGCGTTGCCGCTATTGGTGAGCCAGTACGGAATCGCGCGCAGCTCTTGAGCGAAGCTCTCGCCGTAGATGGTGCCGACGCCCGACTCCGCCAGGTGGTCGACGTTGACCTGGTAGGCGCGATCACCAGCGGTAGTGCGGAAAAAGAAACCCGAGTCGCAGCCCCAATCGATCTTCACCTCGAAGATCACCTCCACGTCCTTGTAGAGCTTGTCGGTGAGCAGGATGCCGCCCTGCTGGTTGCCGGTCTGGCGACCCACGAGCGCGCCGCCTTCGACCGTCCAGCCCGTGCCTGGACCGTGGTGATTGGTGGTGCTCGGGTGCCAGCCACTGGTGTCGGTGCCGGTGTCGATGCGCTCGAAGCAGGGCTCTTGCGCTGAGGCGCTCGCGCTGTACGACAGCGCCAGCGCGAGACTGGAAAGGAAGAGCGAGTAGCGCGGACGCACGACGAGCATGACCCATGATGCTCTGAGCCGACCCGCGCGGCAAAACTGGCGCTTTTGCCGAGTAGCGCGGCGCTAGGCGCTAGGGCGTGATCTCGACTTCGACGCGCTGGCCGAGCTTGAGCGGCACCGCGCCGGTGAGCGCGATTTTTACAAGTAGCACCCGCGTGTCGACCGGCCGCGACGGATCGAGCGGCTTGAGCGAGCGCGGCCCCACGCGATCCGGGATCTCCGTGACCTTGCCCTGCCAGGTCTCGCTGTAGCCTTCGGCGCGCACCGTGACGGGCGCGCCCATGCGCACTCGCCCGGCATCGAACTCACCCACCTCGGCCTCGAGGCGCAGCTGGCTCAGATCGGTGATGGTGACGATGGGCGTGCCGGCGGCGACCATTTCACCGCTGTCGGCGAAGCGCTGGGTGATGGTGCCGTCGATGGGCGCGCTGATCTTCGCCTTGGCGATGTTGGCCGAGATGCGAGCCGCGCCAGCCAGCAGCGACGCGCGGCGCCGCTGCGCAGCGCTGGATTCGTGCTTGCTGCGATCCAGCGACGACTCGGCCACCACGTTGCTGTTCCAGAGCTGCTCGGCACGGTGCTTTTCGCGAGCCGTGTAGTCGACGTCCTGGCCCGCCTCTTTCACGCGCGCCCAGGCTTCGCCGAGCGCCGCCTGCTGCTCGGCGACGTCGACCTCTGCCAGCACTTCGCCGGCCTTGACCCGGGCTTGCTCGCTGACCAAGAGGCGCACCAGCTTGCCGCCCAGCTCGGCCCCGACCGTGATTTCCGCGCCCGGCGGTACCGCCACCCGCCCTTCAGCGAGCACCTGAGACGCGGGCTTGGGTGCCGCCTTGGCCTGCGCGCTGGCGATGACCTCACCCTGCCCGGCCTGCTTCAGCTCGTAGACACCGACGCCTGACAGCAGTGCAGCCAGCACCAGCGTGCTGGCATGTGACTTGATACGTTCGACGATTGCCATGGCTTTTCCCCTCAGGCGGCGATGCGCCCGTCCTCGATGTGCACGACGCGATCAGCCACACGCCGCACCTTGGGGTCGTGGGTGACGATCAGCAGTGAGCGGCCTTCGCTGCGAGCCAGCTCCCTGAACAGGTCCAAGATCTGCCCGGCCACGCTGGCGTCCAGGTTTGCGGTCGGCTCGTCTGCGAGCACCACCGACGGCGAGGCGGCGAGCGCGCGCGCGATGGCGACGCGCTGCTTCTGACCGCCCGACAGGTCGCGCGGCAGGAAGCGCGCCCGGTCGGTCAGCCCCACGCGCTCGATCAGGTTGGCGGCTTGCTGGGTCGCGTCCTTGCCCAGCACACCCTTGAGATTCAGGGCGTACTCGACGTTCTCGAGCGCGGTCAGCGCGGGAAACAGGTTGAACTGCTGGAACACGAAGCCGATGTGCCGGCGCCGCACGGCCTGTAATTGGGCCGGCTTCGTCGCGTCTACCGGCTGCCCCGCCACCTCCACGCGACCGCTGCTCGCGCTCAGCAAGCAGCCCAGGATCGACAGCAGCGTCGTCTTGCCAGAGCCCGAAGGCCCTTCCAGCGCCAGCACCTCGCCGGGCGCCAGGTGCAGCGACGCGCCCTTCAGCACGCTCACGCTCTCACGCCCTTCGCGAAAGGTCTTGGTCACGTCCTCGGCTGACAAGTTGAACATGCGAGAGCTCCCTTCAGGTTCGGAACACCAGCGCCGGATCGATACCGGCTACCTTGCGAAACGACACCAGCGCCGACAGCAAGCACAGCGCGACAGTGCCGACCAGCACCACCAGCGTGAGCTCCGGGACGATGATCAGCTTCAGCCCGGCCGAGGCGATCACCGGCTTGAGCAGCTGCGCCGGCAGGTAGCCGAGCACAAAGCCCAGCACCGCGGCCACCGTCGCTTGCTTGCCGAGCATGCGATAGATGTCGAGGTTGGAGCCGCCGATGGCCTTGACGGTGCCGAACTCTTTCAGGTGCTCCATGGTCGACGTGTAGAGGGTCTGCGCCACCACCACGACGCCCACCAAGCAACCCAGAAAGACCGTCAAAAATGCGTTGAAACCGAGCCCGGTGTTCTCGATCCAGTAGCTGCGCGAGCGCTCCGCCCAGGCGTGCGACGTGAACACGTCGTTGTACGGCAAGCGGCGACCGAGCTCGGCCCTGACCGCGGCCACGTCGGCGCCGGGCGCGAGCTTGACGACGATGTACGACGTTTTGCCGCCCAACAGCTCGGGCTGCAGCTCCTGCGCGCGGCGAAAGTCCATGAAGGCGAGCGGGGTGGTGGTGAAGCTCTTGGCCTCGCGCGAAGTGCCGATGACCTTCAGGCGCTGGCCCATGACCTCCCGGTAGTCGCCCGCAGCGAAGGCGCCGAAACGCTTGCTGGCCGACTCGTCGAACATCACGAAGGCGCCGCGCTTCAGGTCGTCGACGTTGCCGCTGGTGACGTTCCAGGGGACGCCCCAGCGACGGAAGTCCTCCATGGCGTAGACGATGGTCGTTTCTTCGGCTCCTGTCGGTAGCGCCACCTGCATGAAGGACAGGATCAGGTTGTCGGCCCGCGCTACGCCTGGCACCGAGCGCGCGCGATACAAATTGGATTCAGGAAACTGGTGAACGAAGTCGAGGTTTGGCGAGTTCTTGGAAGTGATCCACAGGTCCGCGTCGAGCCTGCGGATGGTGATGGTGGAGTTGTCGAGCAAGCCGACGAACAGGCCCACTTGCACCAGCACCAGCGTGACCGCGAACGCCACGCCCGAGACCGTGATCAGGAAGCGAACCTTGTCGTAAAGCAGCGTTTTCAGCCCCAGGTCGACCATTTTCCAACTCCTTCGGACGCTCGCGTGCCGCCCTCGTCCCCGTTACCGTTCCCCGGCTAATTCTTCTTCTTGCTCGTGGCGCGCGCCGCCTTCTTGGCGGGAGCGGTCCCGAAATCCGGGATCGCCACCAGCGCGCTCTCCAGCCTGCGCTCCGCCTGCTCGGGATCGCGCATCATGGCTCGCACCAAGGTGCGAAGTGCCTCCGTGAACCGCTCGCGGCGTGGCCGGAAATCGAGCCAGGGGCCCTGCTTGGCGATGATCAGCTCGAGCGCAGCCGCGCCGTGCACGATGCCCCAAATGGTTTGGGCTGCCAGGTCGACGTCTTTCAGATCGGCCCGCAGATGACCACCCTCCATCAATTGCACCACCAAGTGGCGTAGAAAGACGTAGGCGTTGCGCTTCGGATCCTCGCGCTCGCCTTCCTGCGGCGGTGACTCCGGCATGTCGCTCATGAACATCAGCCGGTAGTGCTGTGGAAACTGCTCGGCGAAACCGAGATAGACGAGCCCTGCCCGACACACGCTTTCGACGGGGCTCGGGCTGTCTTGCACCGCGGCGACGAAGCGCTGAGCGAAGTCGGCAAAGTCGCGCCGACACAGCTCGGTCATGAGCGTCTCTTTGTCGGCAAAGTGACCGTAGAGCGCGGTGGCCGAGTACTCGATGCGCTTGCCGATCTCGCGCATGGTGACTGCCTGGTAGCCGCGCTCGGCGAACAGCTCGCGCGCCGCATCCAGGATCTGCTCGCGCATGGCGAGCCGCTCGCGCTCGCGTCGTTCGCTGGTGCCCATGGGGGACGGTAAACGCCGTTCCATTACTTAACGGTGTTAACCTAGGAAACAGCGTTCAATCGTCAAGCGTCACCTCCTGTAACATGTCGTATTTATTGCGTTAAATTATTTTCCGACCCGGGCTCCACGCCCCCGCCCGTTTCGCTTGTGAGCTGCCGGGTCCGAGGTTACGAGTCCCGCCCCGTGGAGCCCCCTTCGCACGACCCGTCAGCGACCAGCGCGAGCGCTCCCGAAGCCCGGGCGCTGCTGGCCCTCTCGGCGCGGGCACCCAAGCTCGAGCTCTCGACGCTCGACGTTTGCTTTCTGGCCACGCTGCACCTGCGGGCACAGAGCGGCGGCAAGGCCTCCTTCTCCGAGGACGAGCTGTTCGAGCTGTTCGAGCAGGCGGCGTCGATCGTCGAGCGAGAGCCGGGCTCGCTGCGCAAGCGCGCCACGCACGCCATCGCGCGCCTGCGTTCGCAGCGGCTGCTGTCGCGCGTGGACGGTGCCGGCCTGCTGCGCGCCGGTGAATACGCGCTGTCGCGCCTGGGCGTATCGATCGTGTCGTTCTACCTCGAAGACGAGGTGCTGACGGCGGAGACCCTGACGCTGCTCACGCGCACGCTCGAGAGTAGCCTGCGCGAAGTGCTGCTGCGCGCGCACGCTGCGGGCGACCAGGCTGCGCTGGAAGAAGCCGTGGTCGGCACGCTGCGCGTGACCGTGCACGAGCTGATGGAGGGCATCGAGCGCCGGCAGCGCGGGCTGGATCTGCAGCAGGAGCAGTTCCAGAAGGAAATCTCGGCACTGCTGAGCGCCGACTGGTTCGGCGCCGTCGACAGCTGCCAGGGCCTGCTCGAGACCACGGCCAGTACGCTGCGCGACCTGAACCACGTGCTGCTGTCCGAGTCGCACCGGCTGGGGGCGCAGCTGGAAGACTTGCAGGAGCTGGCGCAGGCGCGCGGCTCGGCCGCCGCCGAAGAAGCCGTGCGGCGGGCCGCCGATCAGATCGAGCGCATTGCCGCCTGGAGCTCGGGGCGCCAAAAATCCTGGTCGGATTACTACCAGTACGTGCACCGCTTCTTGCGCGACGTGGTGCGGCTCGATCCGAGCCGGGCACTGACAGCTCGGCTGCGCGACCAGCTGAGCGGCAAGGGCGGGCAGCGCTTCACGCTCGCGGTCGCGACCACACCCGCGCCGTTGCTCTTACGCGAGGTAGCGCCCACTCCGGATCGGCCACCCGTCAAGCGTCCGCGCGCAGAACGCGAGGGCGTCAGTGAAGAGCCGGCAGTCGATCCGTTCGCGGCGCTGGAAGAGAGCGTGCGTCAGTCGCTGGACGCGGGCGCCGCCAGCCTGCGCGACGTGACGGCGCAAGTCACGGGCGAGCTACCGGCGGAGGAGCGCTTTCGCGCTGCAGGTCGCGTGGCGCAGGCAGTGGCGCGACTTTCGCGCACGCAGGCCGAGCGCGAGCGCCCGTGGCTGGCGGTCGACGAGGCGTTCGCGATCGAGGAATGGTCGCTACCGCGCAAGA
>DATDEV010000367.1:0-2007 GCA_036522995.1 Polyangiaceae bacterium | reverse complement strand
TGGCAGGCGACGTGGCCGCGTCGATTCGGCGCGAGCTCGAGCGCCTGAACAGCGAGTTCTTGAACTACGCGCCCGCCGACCGTCGCACTCCGCGCGTCCGCCTGTTGCCGCACGCCGACGCCGACTACTTCCCGCCCGGCGTCAAACACCGCTACACCCGCACTTAACGTTCCCTGATTTTTCACCGGGAAATCGGGAGATCGGGAGTCGGGCGAGCGTGAATGGGGCGCAGCACTGCTACGGTGATCGCGTCGCGTCGTCTCGAGCGTAACGGCGCGCTGGATGGCGACGCAATCTCCGTGTCGGATTGGCGCCCCTGCTCGTCCTCGCACGACTCCCGAGCTCCCGAATCTCCCTGTAAAATCTCGGGCCGCAAAGTGCGACCGATCGCCGGTACGGGAGTTTCTGCGAGGAGGGCTGCGGGGTGGCAGCCCATGCTCCCAGGTCAGTAACGCAGGTGGTTGCTGTCGTTGATCATGCGGTTGTAGGTGTCGACGACTTGGGCGGGGTGGCCGTCGACCATCTGCGGGCTGGATTTCGAGAAGAACTCCTTGTTGAAGTCCTTGTTGTCGCGCTTGCGGCGCAGCAGCTCCTTGGCGGATTTGAGGAACGTCTTGCCGCTGCTGACGTACGACGAAAACATCATGATCTTGTCGGCTTCGGCCTTGTGCGTGTCGGCGTACTGCTCGAGCTCGCTCAGCGTTTTGTCGTAGGTTTGCAGCGCCACGTCGTACTTCTGCTGATCGAGCTCCTTGAGCTCGGCGATGTCGGTCATGGCGATCAACGCCTTGGCCTCGTTGAGCGAACGCTGCGACAAGTATTGCAGCCGTCGTGACGCATCCTTCTCCAGTCGCGTGAGCTGGCGCGCATTGACGCCGTCGTTGAGCTGCGTCACGCGCTCTTCGAAACCCTTGCTCACTTGCTCGAATTTGGCAAACGCGCTCATCAGCTGCGGGTGCATGGCCTTGCCCCGGGCCATCTTGTCGTCCTTGTAGTCGTCCTGGTCGTAGTACTTGTTGGCCTGCTTGACGATCGGCTCCAGCTCTTCGAGCGCCTTGCGGTACTCGGCCGCAGCCGACTCCACCTCGGGTAGCGAGGGCTTGGCCAGCTTGGCCTTCTCGAGCGCGCGAAAGCAGGTTTCCGTGTTGAGCTCGTACAGGCCGTAGATATTGCGCTCCTTGCCGGTGGGTCCAACCTTCTCGTCTTTGACCCACGACAGGTAACGGTTGCGGCTGTCGACCACGCGCTTGGACGTTTGGTTCATGCAGCTGATGTACTCGCCGAGCTTGGACCCGAGCTCGGCGTCCTTGTCTTCCTCCGACGAAATGCTCGGCCCTTTGGCGTCCGCCACCGCGCTGGCAGCGGCTTTGAGCGCCTCGGCAGCTTTCTTCGCCTCTTCGAGCTGTTTGCAGCCGGCGACAGGACCCAGGGCCAGTGCTCCGCACAGGCCCACCAGGTGCAGCTTGTTCATCGTTTTATGGGCTATCACGCCAAAGCTCGCGATTGAAGCCCCAACCTCGGCGCAGCAGCAGCAGGCCGAGTCCCGGCACCGCCATGCCGAACACGAAGGGCGCGAGGAGCGCGGGCGTGCCGGCGAGCCGCAGCACGCCGATCAGCGCGTAGGCCAGCGACAGGCCGGCGTTGCCGAGCGCGGTCACCAGCGCGAAGCGCAGCAGCGGCAGTCGCGTGGCGCCGGCGAGCAGCGTCGAAGCTTCGGCCAGGACCGGAACGCCACGGCAGAGCAGGAGCAACCAGCTGCCGTGACGCTCCATCAGCGAGCGGGCGCGCGAAAGCTCTCGCTCCCCAGCCATGCGAGTAGCAAGCGGCTGCCCTCCCCACAGGCCGAGCGCGTAGCCGAGCCAGGCTGCCAGCGTCATGCCGAGGAAAACACTGGCGCCACCCTGCACGGCTCCGAGCAGCGACACGGCTCCGGCGGCGACGAAGCTCGACGGAATCGGTAGCAGCACGTCGGCCGAGAGCAGGGCGATCACCAAACCGCCCAGCGCG
>DATDEV010000366.1:0-2799 GCA_036522995.1 Polyangiaceae bacterium | reverse complement strand
GACGCGACTCGCGGCCTCGAGCTGGACCGCGAGGCCGGCCCCGGCGTCACGCTTTCGACCGGATCTCTCGGCGGCTCGGGCCAGTCCTTCGGGCTCGAGCTCAGTGGCGGCGCCTTCGGGGACGACAACGACTTCGAATTGATCCAGACCGGCTCGAAGGTGGAGCTGGCGGGTGCGGTCACCCAGGCGACCGCTCAGCGCGTCGACCAGAGCGCGAGCTGGCCCAGCGGGCGAAGCCGCGCAGTCGACCAGCTGCCGATCGATAGCGCGGAGGTGGCGCTGGTTGCCGACTACGGCGCGGGGCCCCAGAGCGCGCTCACCGCGCCGCTGTACGCCTACCGCGTCTACGCCCGCCGCGGACCGCTGAAGCGCCTGCTAGCCGAGCACGCCGCCGCCCTGGAAGGCGCCGAAGCCGAGCGCGATACGGCGCTGGCACGACTCGCTGGCGAGCTGCGCCCCAGGCTCGAAGCGAGCGATGGCTTTCGGCGCGTGCTCGAGCCGGTGCGCGAGCTGGAGCGAGTGGCCGGCGACCGCAGCGCCGCACTATCCCAAGCCGACGCGGGTTATCGCGAGCAAATGGCTCGCTTCGACACCGAGCTCGTCCCGCTCGAGTCGGCGCTCACCAAGGCTCGCGCAGCCGGTCTGGACTGCCAGGCTCAGGCTGAGGCCAGCGAGAGCCAGCTGCGGCGCGCCGAAGCCAAGCTGAAGCGCGTGCAGATCGAGATTCGCGGCGTGCTCGACCTGGCGCGTCAGGCCGTCGGTCCCGCGGGCGGCAATATCCCGCCGGCGCAAGCAGCCCAGCTGGCCGAGTTGCAGGCTCGCTTCGCCGCGCTCGAGCCCGAGGTCAACCAGGTTCGCGCAGCAGACGCGGGGGTGCTGGCCGCGCTCGCGAAGACGCAGGCCGAGCAGCGAGCGATCGAGTCGCAGTTGGCGCAGCTGGCCCGTCAAAAGACGGCCGCCGGTGCCACGCTCGAGAAGCAGCTTTCGGCGCGCGCCGCGGGCGTCTCCGAAGCGGAACAGCAGCGCCGTGAGGCGCTGGCGGAAGTGGCGCGCGCCGTGCTGGCCGCACGCGGAACCATCAGCGTGCCCGAAGCCACCCTGGTCGCGCTACGCGAGCACGATCGGCGCGTCGACGAGCGCGCCGTGCGCCTGGAGACTCACCTGCGCGCGCTGGACAGCTACGACCGCGAGCGCGCCCGGCAAGGCGTGATTTATGCTCTTTCCGCGCTGGGCCTGGTTGTGCTGGCGATCGTCCTGAAAGCGGTGCTTTAGTCGCCGCATGTCCGATCGCCACCGCGAGCTCTTGGGCGGGCTCGAGGCCAAGAACCGCGAGGCGCTGGCCGGCGGCGGGGCGGCGCGCATCGATCGCCAACATCGCGCCGGCAAGCTGACAGCGCGTGAGCGCATCGATGCCCTGGTCGATCCCGGCAGCTTCGTCGAAACCGATCGCCTGGTGACCCACCACTCGCCAGGCATGAATGGCGATCAGGGCGTGCTGGGCGACGGCGTCATCACCGGCCATGCCCGCATCGAAGGCCGCGCGATCTGCCTGTTTGCTCAGGACTTCACCGTTTTCGGAGGCGCCCTGGGTGCCGCGCACGCGCGCAAGATCGTGAAGCTGATGGATCTGGCGCTCAAGATTGGTGTGCCGCTGATCGGCCTGAATGACTCCGGGGGCGCGCGCATTCAGGAAGGCGTGGCAGCGCTCGGCGGCTACGCCGACATCTTCCTGCGCAACACCTTGGCCAGCGGAGTCATCCCGCAAATCAGCTGTATCATGGGCCCCTGCGCCGGCGGCGCCGTCTACTCGCCCGCCATCACGGACTTCGTGCTGATGGTCGAGGGCACGAGCTACATGTTCATCACCGGCCCCGACGTGGTCAAGGCCGTGACCCACGAGCAGGTGACCAAGGAGGAGCTCGGCGGCGCGGCCACGCACGCCGAGAAGAGCGGGGTGTGTCAGCTCACGGCGCCCGACGATCGACGCTGCTTGGAGCTACTGCGCGAGCTGCTTTCCTTCATGCCGTCCAACAACGGCGAGCAGCCGCCGCTGGTGGCCACCAGCGATCCGGCTACGCGGGAAGCAGCCGAGCTCGACACGCTGGTGCCACCCGAGAGCAACCAGCCTTACGATATGCGCGACGTGCTCGGACACGTGGTCGACGATCGCTACTTCTTCGAGCTCGCGCCGCGCTTCGCGCAGAACCTACTCACGGGCTTCGCGCGCATCGGCGGCCGCAGCGTCGGCATCGTCGCCAATCAGCCCGCCGTGCTGGCCGGTGTGCTGGACATCGACGCCAGCATCAAGGGCGCGCGTTTCGTGCGCTTCTGCGACTGCTTCAACATCCCACTGATCACGTTCGTCGACGTGCCGGGCTTCTTGCCCGGTGTTGCGCAGGAGCTGGGCGGCATCATCCGCCATGGCGCCAAGCTGCTCTACGCCTTTTGCGAGGCGACGGTGCCCAAGCTGACCGTGATCACCCGCAAGGCCTACGGCGGTGCCTACGACGTGATGAGCAGCAAGCACATCCGCGCCGACGTCAACCTCGCCTTCCCGACCGCCGAGGTAGCGGTGATGGGCGCCGAGGGCGCCGTGAACATCATTCAGCGTGCGGCCATCGACGCCTCGCCCGAGCCGGAAGCGGCGCGGCAGGAGTTCATCGCCGACTATCGCACCCGCTTCATGAATCCCTACGAAGCCGCGAGCCTCGGCTTCATCGACGAAGTCATCGCGCCACGCACACTGCGTCCGCGCCTGGCCGCCTACCTCGAGCTGCTCGCCAACAAGCGCGACGTGAA
>DATDEV010000365.1:0-2711 GCA_036522995.1 Polyangiaceae bacterium | reverse complement strand
GATGCTCAGCCCTACTTTCGCGTGTTCAATCCGGTCACGCAAGGCCAGCGCTTCGACCCGAACGGCGACTACGTGCGGCGCTGGGTGCCCGAGCTGTCGGTCATGCCTGCTCGCTTCATTCATCGACCCTGGGAAGCACCCGAGGACGTGCTTTCGCGCGCTGGAGTACGGCTCGGTCACGACTATCCGCTACCCATCATCGAGCATCGTTTCGCGCGCGAGCGGTTTTTGGCCCTCGCGGCACGGCATCTGGAGCGGGCACGCACGTCGCGGCGAGCGCTCGGCGAGCCGACCGAGATTGGGGCGTAACATGCGAAAACGCCTACTCTTCGTAACCGAAAACGTCACCATGGCGCAGGTGGTGCGCCTGCTGGCGCTGGCGCGGCGCCTGCCGAGTGAGCGCTACGAAGTCCATTTCGCGTGCGCCGAGGGCGCACCCTGGCTGTTTTCCGGCACGAGCTTTCGGCGCTGGCCGTTGTTCACCGTAGACGGCGCGCGAGCGCTTGCGGCCTTGGCCAAGGGCGAGCGCATGTACGACACCGCTACCTTGGAGCGCTATGTGACCGAAGAGCTGCGCCTCTTCGATGCTCTCCAACCCGACCTCGTGATAGCCGATTTTCGGCTCTCAGTTGCGGTCAGTGCGCGGCTCGCGGGTGTGCGCTGCGCCTCCTTGATCAATGCCTACTGGAGCCCGTTCGCCCAGCGCGAGCAGTTTCCGATGCCGGATCATCCGCTCGTGCGCCTGGTGGGGGTCGCGAGGGCGGAGCGCTATTTTCCCCAAGCCTTGCCGCGCGTGTTCACGCATTTCGCGGCGCCGCTGAACGTGGTGCGGCGACGGCATGGCATGCCGGCTACTTCGCTGCTCGAGCAGTTGTGCTTCGGCGACTCGGTGCTGTATCCAGACATTCCCGAGCTTTGCCCGCTGCGCGAGGCGCCCAGCAGCCATCACTTTCTCGGTGCGGTGCCCTGGTCGCCCGACCTACCGCTGGCCCCCGAGCTGCTGGCGGGCGACTCGTCGCAGCCGCTCGTGTACGTCACGCTCGGCTCGTCCGGGGACCACGGCGTGCTCGCCGCAGTGCTGGCAGGCCTCGAGGGTCTGCCGATTCGCGGCGTGCTGGCGCTGGCCGGCAAGCCCGCTCCTGCCCGCATGCCAGCCAACTTTCGCGTGGCCGACTACGTCCCAGGCGACCTGCTCGCCCAGCGCGCCAGGTTCGTCATCAACAACGGCGGCTCCGGCTCGGCTTACCAAGCGCTTGCAGCCGGCGTGCCCGTTCTGGGTATCCCGTCGAATCTAGACCAGTACCTGACCATGCAAGTCATCACGCGGGCGGGAGCAGGCGTGATGCTGCGCAGCGGCACGCTGACTGCCGAGCAGGTGCGTCGCAGCGCCAGCCAGCTTTGCGATGACGACGCCACTCAGCAGCGCGCTCGCGAGCTCGCTGCGCGATTTCGAGCCTACGACTGTCACACACGCTTCGCTCGATGGCTGGACGATCAATGCGACGCCGAGTCCACTTCGGTTGTCGGTTAGGAGAGAATCATGGCTGCAAAGTATTCGATGTCTCGCGCGAGCCTGCCGCTCTGGCTCGCGTTGATACTGACGACCGGCGCCAGCGCCGCTGAAGAGAGCGTGGCGACCAACGTCATCGAGTTCGAGACGCAAACCAGCAATGGCTCCGGCGTCGTTCGCTGTGGCCTGTTCAAACAGGGCGGCTGGCTCAAAGATGCTTTCAGATTCTCCATCGTCAAGATTCACAACAAGAAGGCCCTCTGCCTGTTCAAGGAAGTGCCAGCGGGCGTCTATGGCATCTCCGCTTTCCACGACGAGGACAACGATGGCAAGCTCGACACCAACCTGGTCGGCTATCCCCTCGAGGACTACTGCGCCTCCAACAACGCCAGGAACCTGATGAGCGCGCCGAGCTGGGACGACGCCAAGTTCAAGTTCCGCCGCGGAACGGTGCGGCTGCGCGGCGTGATGAAATAGAGCTGGGGCGCGCGTGCGGCACCACGCCCCAGCTCCATTGCAGAGCGAGCTACTCGGGCACCAGCACCGTATCCACCACGTGAATCACCCCATTTTTCGCGATGATGTTCGCGGGCGCGACGTTCGAGTCGTTGACCATCACCCCCCCGTCGAGGTCGATGGTCACACTTTCATCCTCGAGCAACGTCGGCACGGGGCCTTCCATCAGGTCGCCCGAGCCGACGGCGCCGTCAACCACGTGATAGAGCAGGACGTTCTTGAGTGCGTCGCCGGTGGGAACGGCGGCGAGCTTGCCGAACGCCGCATCGGTCGGGGCAAACACCGTGAACGGGCCAGGCCCCTGCAAGGTCGTGACGAGGTCGGCGGCGGTCAACGCGCCGGCTAGTGTACCGAACATGCCGGCCGCGATGGCGGTTGCCACGATGTCGTCCTCAGGCGGCAGGATGATCTTGTCGATGACGTGAATCACGCCGTTGCTTGCCGTCACGTCGGCGGCCGTCACCTCGGCGTCCGCCACCTGCACGCGGCCCGTCGTATCGATGAGCACGGGCGAGCCGTTGAGCGTGACGAACACCTGGCCGTCTTTCAGCCCGCTCGACTGCGCGGCTGCCCCCGCGATCACGTGATACTTGAGCACGTCGCCCAGCGCTGCCTTGCTCAGACCGGCCAGGACGCCCGGATTCTCGGCCTCGAATGCGTCAAAAGCGTCGTCGTCGGGCGCAAA
>DATDEV010000364.1:0-2192 GCA_036522995.1 Polyangiaceae bacterium | reverse complement strand
TCGAAGGCCGCGATCGCTCCGTCGAACGTGATGGCGCGGTTGAGGCGGTTGGCCTGCAAAATGCCGATTTTCGTGTCGACCACGACCGCGGTGCGCTCGAAATTGCGGCCAATTTCTTCGCGTAGCGCCATGAACGCGTTGGTGAGGAGCTCGTCCGTGCTGAGCGGAGCCCGCCGCGAATCCACCAGCAGTCGCTTGCCCCGGCGTCCCAGCTGGTCGAGCGCGGCACCAACTCGCCGTCGCTCTTCCGCTACCTCGGCGGCATCCACGAACTTTCGCGAAGAACGGCGCACGAGCACGATCTGCGGTTCGAGCAGCCTCACCTCGTGAAACGGCTCGCTCGGAAGCAAAGGGGCCGGGACCGCGGGCTCGGCTGCTGCCGAGCTCCGGCTCGACGGTGGAATCCTGGTAGGTGCGCGATTCAGCGTGCCTGAGGGGACGGTGGTGCTGACCTCGGCGGCTCGGCCTAGCCGGGCAACGGCGGAGCCGCTCGAGGGCGGCGCCCCCGACGCTCGCCCGCCTGTCGCCCGCTCGGGCAAGACGCTCGTTCGCTCGGGCGGGCGGCTAATTCGCTCGGGAACGGCGACCTGCTCCCGAAGCGCTCGGGCCAAGGCGCGCACGCTGGGAAAGCGCTCGTTCGGGTCGCGATGCATGGCGCGGAGCACGATGGCATCCAAGCCCTGATCGACGCGCGGCTCCAGCTGGCTCGGTGGAATGACCGGCGCGGTCAAGATGGCGTGCATCAGCGCGTAGGGCGCCTCGCCTGCGAAAGGGCTCCGCCCCGTCAAGCACTCGTAGAGCATGATGCCGGCTGCGTATTGATCGCTGAGCGGGCTGGCGGTTTTCGGGTTCAGGGTCTGCTCGGGTGACAAGTAGCGCGGCGTTCCGACGAACGCGCCGGATTGCGTCTGCACGCCCATGGCGCCGTTAGCCACCAGGTCCTTCGAGATTCCGAAGTCCAGGATCATCGGCACGAGCTTACCACTTCGCGCGGTAAGCATGACGTTGCATAGCTTCAGATCACGGTGAACGATGCCGGAGTCGTGCAGCGAGGCGATCGCTTCGCAGATGGGCAGGAACAGCTCGACCACCTCGGCGCGCGACAAGGGGCCCTGTCGCTCCACCTTGGCACGCAGCGTCTCGCCCCGCAGCAGCTCCATGACGATGTACGGGCAATCTGCTTCGACGCCCACCTCGAAGACCCGAACGATGTTGGGATGCCGAACGGTATCCAAGAGCTTCCCTTCGGCTCGGAAGCGTCGCAGGGCGGTCGCGTCGTTGGACGTCGAAGCATCCGGTAGCTTGAGCGCGACCACGCGCCCCGAGGGTACATGCTCGGCCTCGTACACGTGGCCCATGCCGCCGCGCGCCAACAGCCGAACGACTCGGTAGTCGCCGAAGCGCCGGCCAGTTGGAGGCGACGAATCACGATTCATGGGCAGGGCCCGCATTCTACGACTTGCGCGGGCGCGCGCCCGCTTTCTCGCGCGGCTACTGCTCTAGGCCGAGTGGCTGAATCGGACGCTCGAGCAGGGGCTCTGGGCTATTTGGGCACGGTGGGGATGCGGCCGCAGTCGACGACGCGTAGCCGACGTTGGTTCACGCCGCCAACCGTCACCCCGCGCAGTTGAGCGGCCGTTCTAGCTCGAGCCAACTTGCAGCGGGGGAGCGAGGGTCGTCCCAACCCTCGCGTCGTACCAGCCGACTCAAGGCCGTGTTGCTCACTGTAACCGACTAGACCCGGCCGCCATAAGGTTGGGCATGAGCCGTCATTTCGCGAAGAGTCTGGTGGTCGGGCTTGGCAGCCTGCTGCTCGTGGCGTGCGGCGACAATCAGGACGACGCGGGGGCGCGCGACCTGCTTTCGCGGGTCGAGGCGGACCAATACCGGAGCTGGGATCGCGCGCCGGGGTGGGCATCGCGCCGCGCGTCGAGCGCGCCTCACAGCGACGACGTCGACATCTACGTTAACGACATCGTGGCTGAAGTGCTGGCGTTCGCGCAGCCGACGGAGCGCTGGCCCGAGGGCTCGATCATCGTGAAGGACGGCTTCGACGGCTCGGAGCTCGAGATCATCGCCGTGATGGAGAAGCGCAGCGACGGCTGGTTCTGGGCCGAGTACGACTCGGCAGGCGACCCCGACTATTCGGGGCATCCGGACATCTGCATCGACTGCCACCAGAGCGGCAGCGA
>DATDEV010000363.1:0-5239 GCA_036522995.1 Polyangiaceae bacterium | reverse complement strand
CTCGCGCACGACGAGGATGAGGCTCATGCGAAAGACAACGCTCAGGCGCTGACCGCTGCGCTGCAGGCAGCGACCTCGCTCGACCTCGGAATGTTCGGCGCGGTGCTGTTTGGGTCGAGCAAGAAGAAGTTCATTGAAAAGGGGAGCTTCGAGGCGGATGGTGCTGATATCCGTGGGGAAATCGTGCTCACTCGAGCCCAGGTCGACACCTTGCTCGAGCTGGCCGCTGGCTTTCTCGCAGGGCGCGCCCCGCGGCCGCGCGCCTCGGCGTCTGGCGCGCCTCCCACTGCGCCCACGCCGTCGACCGCGACGACTCCCGCGCCGTCGCCCAGCGGCGAGCTCTAGGCCCGCGCTGCTTCGGCGATGGTGGCCAGCATGGCATCGGCCCGCGCTGGGTCGAGCGAGCCGAGGCACAGTGTGCGCCCGCGCTGCGGTACGACCAGCATGCGGCACTTGCCGCGGACGGTGTCGGCCGCGTTCGAGAACGTGAAGTCGACCGCCAGCCCGAGCACCATCATCAGCACCGCCAGGCCGAACAGCGAAGCCGAGCCGCCTGGCACGCGCACGGCATCGACCAAGAGGCCCATCCCGAAGTACGAGCCGATGACCAGCGCCACGAGCCCCACGTACATGCCGAGCCGGGCGTAGCGGGTCTCGCGGGTGACCCGCACCAGGCTTCCCAGCGGCACTACGATCGAGCGTTCGCGCAGCACCTTGCCCAAAAGCTCGGTGCGCTGGCTGAGCTCGAGACCGTTGGGTCCGATGCTGATCGAGGCGGGGCGCTTGAAAGCCAGCACCCAGCGCAAGAGCACCCGGCCGACCTGCAGCGCGAACAGCAGCAAGGTGACCGTGAGCAGCGCGGTAACGACTGGCCCAAAAGGCGGCAGCGACAGCTCACCATCGAGCCGCTCCGCGTTGGCGGTCACGGCTCCGGCCGCCAGCGCTCGCACTCCGGTATCCGTCGCAGCGTGGCTCAGGTGCAGGCGGGCGCGGTGCGCTACCTCGCTCTTGCTGGCGGCGATGGCGGCGGCCGCGATCAGCGCCTCGGCTCGGCCAAATTCGGGCGCGACCGCCTCGGGGTCGCGCGCTACGTGAGCTACGGCTTCCCACATGCCGGCGGCCGTCTCGCGCAGGGCGGCGTCCATGAACGCCAGCGCATCGATGGTGGAGTGCGTGGCGAGCCAAACCAGATCGGCGGCCAGCGCGTCCCGCTCGCCGTCGCTTTCGGGCAGGCGTGCCCCGATGCCGATGGCCAGCAGGGCTCCCAGCAGCTGACGCTCGGCTGGCCCCTCGGGACCTTGTTCGAGCGCCGTGAGCGGGTTGCCAAAGGCCGTCTGCGCCCGCTCGGGGTCGATCCCACCCGCCTGGATGGCTGCCAGCGACTCAGCCGCCGGGGCGTGGAATTTCGAGGCCAAATCGGGCCGACGCAGCACCGCCGAAGCCAGCGCTACTCGGCTGACCAGCGCGGCGAGCGCCGCTGTGTCCGGAGCCTCGCGGAGCTTGTCCACGACTTCGGACGCGCTGTCGACCACCATTTGCACGGTCGTCTTATCTGAAAACGCGCGAAACTGCCAAAGCGTTCGCGCTACTGCCACACCTCCGGGACGCCGGGGCGGGCTAGGAGACGATGCGCAGCGAGTTTAGCAGTGGGCCCGGCAGCTCGACCGAGTCGTCCCCAGTCGGGCGATTCTCGGCATCGACCCGCACCACGATCGGGCGGTGACGCCGTGCTTCGGCAGGGGTCATCTCCGCGAAGGTGGCCAGGATCACCAGGTCGCCCGGCTTATTCAGGTGGGCGGCCGCGCCATTGACGCAGATGGCCCCGGAACCACGAGGACCCGGCAGCGCGTAGGTCATCAAACGGCTGCCGCGCGTGACGTTCCAGATATGGATCGCCTCGTGGGGCAGGATCTCGGCGGCGTCCAGCAGGTCGCTGTCGACTGTGACGCTGCCCTCGTACTCCAAGTCTGCATGCGTCACGGTGGCGCGGTGGATCTTGGATTTGAACACGTTGAGCCGCATTCGTAGCTCCTGATGCGTCGCGTCATGCCGGCCCAAAACGGGTCCAGCTGGCGGACTTACCAAAAGCATAAGCGCTGCGCCCCGCCTGCACAACCCCGCCGGCCGGTGCTTCGAGGCAGCACAGTTGGCGAAGCGCCAAGGCCACCTGGTTAGACCAGTCGCGAACAGCCAAACGTGGTTGGGGTCGGGGCCCCAATCACCCCAAGACAGCTCTCGAAATTTGGCCCTGCCCTGCGATTCCGAATACCGGATAGGCCATGGCGACGCAGGGCAAGACCGAGCTGCTCGAGAATCTGAGGGGCATGGTACGCGACATGCTGCGGCTGCGCAGTGAGGGCGGCGTCTACGCCAAGCTCGCTCGCGCCCACGGCTACGTGGACGGCTACATGCGAGTGCTGCTGGAGACCGGCGTCGCCGACAACAAGACGCTCCTGGCGCTCGTCGCCGACGAGCGACGTCGCTTCGAGGGACCCGCCACGCGCGAGCTGGCGCCGGCGGACGACGTCGAGGCGAGCTCGAGCGACCGCGTCGTCGCGGCCTAGCTCAAATGCGATAGTCGTCGACGAAGACCTTCGCGCCCGTCACGTCGACCATCACCCGATCGCCCAGCTGTAAGCCGAGCTTGTCAAGCTCGACCCTGGTGACCTGCACGCTCATGGCGTCGCCGCTCGGCAGCGTGACCGTGAGCTTCACGTTGCCGCCGACCCGCGCGAGCCGGTCGATGGTGCCAAGCTCCAGATCGGGGTCGCTGGCGACCGCCTTGGCGAGCCGTACCTCGTGAGGTCGCACGAAGGCGCTCACCTGTGTGCCGTCGAGCGCGCCGTGCGGTGCGGCCACGCCGCGGGAGCCGATTTCGGCTCGTCCACCCTGGACGCGGGTGCGAACGACGTTGGCGCCGCCCAGAAATGAGGCAACGAAGGGGCTGGCAGGGTGGTCGTAGAGCTCGTGCGGGGAGCCGGCTTGGGCCACCACGCCGCCGCTCAGCAGCACGACGTGCTGCGAGACCTCGAGCGCTTCTTCCTGATCGTGGGTCACCAGCAGGGTGGTGACGCCGGTCTGCTCGTGGAACCGCACCAGCCACTCGCGCAGCTCGACCCGCACCTGCGCGTCGAGGGCGCCGAAGGGCTCGTCCAGCAGCAGCACCTTCGGCTCGGTCGCGAGCGCCCGCGCCAGCGCGACGCGCTGCCGCTGCCCGCCGGACAGCTGCGCCGGAAAGCGCCCCTCGTAGCCCTCGAGTTGGATCAGCGACAGCAGCTCCTTCACCCGAGCGTCGATGGTGCCCTTGGCTGCTTTGCGGATTTCCATGCCAAAGGCGATGTTGTCGCGCACCGTCATGTGCCGAAACAGTGCGTAGCTTTGGAACACGAAGCCAACTTGGCGCAGCTTGACCGGCACCCGCGTCACGTCGCGGCCTTCGATGGCGATGCTGCCCGAGTCTGGCTCTTCGAGCCCCGCGATCAGGCGCAGCAGCGTCGATTTGCCGGAGCCCGAGGGGCCGAGCAGCGAGGTGATCTTGCCTTCGGGCGCCACGAACGACACGCCGCCCACGGCTGCCACGTCCTGCCCCGAAGAGAAGGTTTTGACTAGCTCTCGAACCTCGACCGTCATGCTCTGCTCTCGTTGGGGCGGGCGGCCAGTGCCGCGTCGCGGCCTCGTAGCGATGCTGGCGCCAGCGACTGTCGCTCGGCGTCGGCTTTGCGCGCCAGTTGGCGCGCTCTCAGATTGGAGCTGATCTCGATGCTCTTCTTGACGAGCAGCGTGACGATCGCCAGCGAGGCCAGCAGCCCCGCCACCGCGAACGCGCCCACGAAGTTGTACTCGTTGTACAGGATCTCCACGTGCAGCGGCATGGTGTTGGTTTGGCCGCGAATGTGACCGCTGACCACCGACACCGCCCCGAACTCGCCCATCGCACGGGCATTGCACAGAATGACTCCGTAAATCACGCCCCAGCGGATCTTCGGCAGCGTGATGCGCGTCAGGATCTGCAGCCCGCTGGCGCCCATGGTGAGCGCAGCCTCTTCCTCGTCGCTACCCTGGGCTTGCATCACGGCCAGCACTTCGCGCGCTACCAGTGGAAAGGTAACGAAGGTGGTCGCGATCACGATGCCCGGTACTGCGAAAATGACCTTGATGTCGTGCTCCGAGAGCCAGGGACCGAACCAGCCTTGCGCGCCGAAAAGCAGCACGAAGATCAGGCCCGAGATCACCGGCGAGACGCTGAACGGCAGGTCGATGAGCGTGATCAGCGCGCTCTTGCCCCAGAAGTCGTAGCGGCAGATCAGCCAGGCAGCGGCGACGCCGAACACGGCGTTGAGTGGCACGGAGATGGCCGCAGTCAGCAGCGTGAGCTGGATGGCCGCCAGTGTCTCGGGCGTGCTCAGCGCCGCCGCGAACGGGCCAATGCCCTTCGACAGCGCCGAAGCAAACACCACCGAAAGCGGTAGCAAGAGCGCGACCCCCAGAAACAAGGCGGCTATCGCGATCAGCAGCCAGCGAACGAGCGGGTGCTCGTCCGAGACGTGGCTGCGCGGCTTGGACGAGGCCCGGCCCAAGCGGTTCGCGATGGTGCCGCTCACGCCTCGGCCCTCCTGGCCCAGCGCTGCAGCAGGTTGATCCCGAACAGCAGCAGAAAGGATGCGCCAAGCATGACCGTCGCGATCGCGGTAGCGCCCGCATAGTCGTACTGCTCCAGCTTGGTGACGATCAGCAGCGGCGCGATCTCGGTCTGCATCGGCATGTTGCCAGAGATGAACACCACCGAGCCGTACTCGCCCAGCGCTCGCGCGAACGCCAGCGCAAAGCCGGTCAAGATGGCCGGCAACAAGCTGGGCAAGATCACGCGACGGAAGGTCGCGAATCGACCGGCCCCCAGCACTGCGGCCGCCTCCTCCACGTCCGTATCCAGCTCCTCGAGCACCGGCTGCACGGTGCGCACCACGAACGGAATCCCGATGAAGGTGAGGGCGACGATCACCCCCAGCTCGGTGAACGCCACCTTCACGCCCAGGCTCATCAGTTTGCTGCCGAGCCAGGCATTTTCGCTGTAAATGGCGGTGAGTGCGATCCCGGCCACGGCGGTCGGCAGCGCGAACGGCAGATCCACCAGCGCGTCCAGCAGGCTTTTGCCCGGAAAGCTGTAGCGAGCCAGCACCCACGCCACCACCACCCCGAACACCGCGTTGATGCCGGCGCCCGCCAGGGCGGTGGTGAAGCT
>DATDEV010000362.1:0-2520 GCA_036522995.1 Polyangiaceae bacterium | reverse complement strand
GCGGCTCCGGGGCAGGCGGCGGTGATGCCGCGGCGGGGGTAGGCCTGTCGGATCGCGCAGGCCTCGCAGGCGCAGCAGCTGGGCGTCGGCGCGGGCTCGGGCTCGCGCTCGGCAAGGCTGCAACCGGCGGGCTGACGCTCGAAGGCGGGGCTGAAGGAATGGCCTCGGACTTGGCCGGTTCGACGGCGAGGGCAGCGGGCTTGGCTGTCTCACTCGGCAGCGCCGAGGACACCGGCACTTCGGTGACTACGGGCGAAGCACTGGTGGCGGCGGGCTCACCCGGAGCCTCGCGCAGCGCGAACGCTGCAGCGCCCGCGACTCCGAGCATGATCAGTAGCGCGAGCGCCACGAGCGGCGCCTTCGACTTCTTGAGCGGCGGGACGCCCGCGGCCGACAGCTCACCGCTCGTAGTCGAGAGTCCGAGCTGCCCGGTCGTCGACGCCAGGTGCGCTGGGCTCGTCGACACCACCCCGCCAGGCGCAGAGATGGCACCCGCCACGCCGTAGTCACCCGCAGACTGAGACCCACCGTAGGCAGGCAGGGGCGCATAGCGGCCCGTTGCGTCGACGCCGCCTCCGGCGCACACCTGACGCAGCTCGCTCGCCAGCTCCTTGGCGGAGCCGAAGCGCTGGCTCACGTTGCGCGAGCAGGCGCGCGCAAACCAGGCGTCGAAACCAGGCGGAACGGAGCCGACAGTCGAGGGAACCGGGATGTCACGCGCGCAGATCGCCAGTAGCAGGCCGCCCAGCGTCTCCGCTTCGAACGGGCGGGCACCCAGCACGCACTCCCAAGCGATCACGCCGAGCGCCCACAAGTCCGAGCGGTGGTCGACGGTTTTCGCGCCCTCCGCCTGTTCCGGGCTCATGTAGTAGGGGGTGCCGAGCACCGAGCCCGTGCGCGTCGCGCTCGATACCGCGCCCATGCCGTGCGAGCTGGATTTCGCGACGCCGAAGTCGAGTACCTTGGCTACTTCTTCCTCGTCGTTGCGAACCAGGTAAATGTTGTCCGGTTTCAGGTCGCGATGAACGATGCCCGCTTCGTGAGCGCGCCCGACGGCGCGAGCCACCTGCGTCATGATGCGAGCGGTGTCGCCAGGCGACAGGCACCGCTCTCGCTCCAGCTTGGACGCGAGCGACTCGCCCTCCAGCAGCTCCATCACGATGAAGGGCACGCCGTTGTCGACGCCGTGGTCGAGGATTTGCACCACATGCGGGCTGCGCAGCGAGGCTGCCGCCTGCGCCTCCCGCAGGAAGCGAGCCAGCGCTTCGGGGTTGTCGGCGATGGTCGGGTCGATCAGCTTGATGGCGACGGGCGAGCGCAGCGTCAGGTGCTCGGCCAGCCATACCGATCCCATCCCGCCACGGCCCAGCTCACGCTCCAGCCGGTACTTGCCTGATAGAATCTGCTGAGCAGCCCCAACCGAAGACATGGCGAGGCTCGCAGGATAGCTCGGCCTCCCGGGCACGCCAAAGCCGCTGAAAAGCCCGCCCCATGGCCCGGGACGCCGCGGGCCCGACCTTTCCCACTGGTTTCAGACAGTCGACGCCCTCAGCACACCGCTTTTGGGGCTTGGGGCCCCAAAGCACGGGACGGACAACTGACGCGCGTGTCATCACGGAAAAGTAGCGGGAAGGCTTGCTTTTGGGGGCCCGGAAGGGGGTACACTGACGCGCGTGTCAGCCCAGGGAGCCAGCATGACCCAGCACATCGATCTTCAGAGCGGGACCGGGAAGAAGAAGAGCCTACCTCTAGTCGGCCAGGACGTGATGCTCGACATCGACGCCGAGCTAAAGCAGTTCGAAGACGACGAGCGCGCCAAGCTGGGCCTCGAGATCGAGCAGCGCTGGCTCGAGGACATGGCGAACCTGACGTTCACCAAGTCCGAGAAGAGCAAGATCACGCTGCTCATCGGCGGCCTGACGATGGCCCACGACTACCTGGTGTCCGGCGCCTTCACCAGCCTCGGCTACCACACCATCCCGCTCGACGCGCCCGACTACGACGCGCTCCGCGCCGGCAAGGAATTCGGCAATCGCGGGCAGTGTAACCCCACCTACTTCACCGTCGGCAACCTGGTGAAGTACCTGGTTCACCTGCGCGACGTGAAGGGCATGCCGACCAAGGACGTCATCGACAACTTCGTGTTCTTGACGGCCGGCGCCTGCGGCCCCTGTCGCTTCGGCATGTACGTGACCGAGTACCGCAAGGCGCTACGCGACGCCGGCTTCGACGGCTTCCGAGTGATGCTGTTCCAGCAGCAAGGCGGCCTCAGCCAGGCTACCGGTGAGGCCAGCGGCCTGGAGCTGAACGCTCCCTTCTTCATGGGCATGCTCAAGGGCCTGATCGCGGGCGACGTGATCAACGGCATCGGCTACCGCCTGCGCCCCTACGACGTGGTGCCGGGCGCCACCGACGCCGCCATCGCCGACGCCAAGAAGATCTGTCACGACGCGCTCCTGAACAAGAAGTCGATCCTGCTCGCGCTGATGAAGAGCAAGGAGCTGTTCAAGAAGGTCGAAG
>DATDEV010000361.1:0-14794 GCA_036522995.1 Polyangiaceae bacterium | reverse complement strand
CGATCTCCCTGTAAAATCTGGGAACCGATCAGAGTCGAACAGGGTCTTTTGCGGCTTTGACTACTTCACGAGCGAGAGGCGGGGGGCGACGGAGAAGGCGGCGAGGTGGCCGCTCTCTTCGGCGATGTAGGCGCCGCAGCGTTCGTCGACGCGCAGCAGATCCGGGATGAGATCGCTCGGCAGCGTGCCCAGGACCTCGCCGTCGCGCGGGCGGATGACGTGCACCTGGTGCTGCGGCACGAACAGCGCGCCGTTGCGCAGCACGGGCTCGAGCCGACGCGGCTGGTCGGCCTCGACCTGGCGCGAGAACACATGGCTGTAGCGCGGCAGACCCGTGCTGGCCTCGAGGCAGAGCAGCGCCCCCGAGGCGGTGTTGGCGATCAGGCCGTCGTCGACCACCAGCCAGGCGGTGGTGGGCGAGGCCAGGCCGGGCGGTTGTTCCCACAGCGGGGCGCCAGTGTCGCGCGCGAGCGCGCTGGCGCCGACGCCGCGCTTGTCGCGCGTCGGGATGATCACGGCGTTACCGCTGACGAGCGGCGCTTGGCCGGGGCAGGGGCGCTCCTCGAGCTCGCGCGCCCAGCGCACGGCGCCCGTCCACAGGTCGACGTGCAGCAGCTTGCAGGGCCCGACCGGACCGCCCGCGACAGCGAACGCCGAGTCGTGATCGATCAAGATGTCGCCCGAGAACGACAGCTTGTCGCGCACGCGCCACACCACGTCGCCGGTCAGCACGTCGAGCGCGATCAGCGCTGAATCGCCGCCCGCGACGATGAGCAGCTTGCCGGCGCGACGCATGCGGTAGCTGGCGGGACGCCGGCCGGTGTAGCGCCAGCGCACCTCGCCCGAGACGAGATCGACGGCGGTGACCGAGCGATCGCCCTCGGCGACCACCAGCAGCTTGGGCAAGGCCGGTCCGTTGACGAGCGCGCCCGTGGCGCCGCCGGCGGCGCGCGGGGCGATGTGCGTGGCGAAACGCAGCCCGCCGGTCTCGAGATCGTGCAGCTCGACGTGGCCGTCGTAGCCCAGGCGGGCGAGCCCAAAGGGCGTCACGACGCTGGCAGCGCGCGTGGCGGCGACGCGCCACAGCACGCGGCCGGAGTCGCGCAGCAAGCACGCCGTTTCGCGCTGCGAGCCGACGATGATCTTGTCGCCGCACTGGAAGGTGGCGCGCAGATCGATGTTGGGCACCGTGGCCACCCAGCGCGGCACGAAGCGCATCTTGCCGCCGTGCTCCCAGGTGCCGCGCCCCGTGGCAGCCCGCGGCAGCCCGAAGCTGCGGTAGCTATCGGGCTCCGAATTTTGCAGCGAGTCGTTGGCTTTGGTTTCGCTCACGACGTCCACGATGCCCTGCGCGGTGCGCACCAGCGAGCGAAGCCGCAGGTTCTTGGTTTGCGCGGCGTCGGCGCGCTCGAGCGCCTCGCTCAGGGCCAGCGCAAACCGCGCGCACGACAGCACGAAGGCGCGCGCCGGCACGTCGGCCAGCGTGGTGCCCTTGTCATCGGGCGAGGTGCTGCTGCCGCTCAGGCTCACGCGCAGCGGACCGTTGCCCGGGCCGCGCCGCACCGAGAGCTGCGCGCCATCGAGCTCGGCGCGGCGAAACACGGCGCGCTCACCGCGCCAGGCGTCGAGCACGTCTTCGGCGATGGTGAGCAGGCGCTCGGTCATCAGGAACAGCTGCACCGAGGGCAGCTCGAGCGAGCGGCTTTTGACGGTGAGGGTCAGGCGACCGGCGGCCAGCAGTGAATGCAGATCGGCGCGCTCGAGACCGGGTGCCTCGTTGCTGCTGCCCTTGCGTTGCTTGAGCTCGACCTCCGCGCTCAGGCTGACCTGGGCGGCGGGGCGCGAGCTGATGCTGGCGCTGCGGCGCTCGAGCGGGGGGTGCGCGTAGGTCGGGTAGGGCAGGCCCAGCGCCCGGCGCGCGGGGCCGACGGCTGCCGAGGGACTCTGGCTTTCGGCCAGCTCCAGCGCGCGCGCCACGGCCGCCGTGAGGTTGGCCAGCGGCAGGCGGCGGTCGAACACCGCCACCCGCGGGCTGGGACCGACTCGGTAGACGCTGAGCAAGCCGTCCACGCCGTCGGCTTCGAGCCCGATCTCCCAGGCCTCCTCGGCCGAGTAAAGCGGAAAGTAAGCGCGCTGGCGCTTGCCGCGGTTCAGCTGCGACAGCGCGTGGCCGAGCTCGACCAGCAGCGCCGCGTTCGGCGCTTCGGTAAGTCGGGCAGTGAGGTTGATCCCGTCGACGAACAGGTCGAAAAGGCCGTGGAGTGGGGCCAGGGCTTCGGGGAGGGCGGGAGCAGCGGCACGCGGCCGAACGACGACATCTATCGCGGTCATTCCTTGAATCGAATCGTAGGAACCGGCGCGACAGAACGACACTTTTCAGTGGGTTTCGCAGAGGAGTGGACAGCTCGTGCGAAAGGAGGCTAGGCGCGGCGGGATGGCTCCGAGCGCTCCTCTGCCACCAGCGCCGAGCCGAAAGCGGGCCTGGCTGGGTGCGCTTTCGATGAGCCTTTGCGCCTTGGGCAGCATGCTGTGGCTGTGGGGCTTCACGGTCGACGACGCGCTCGTCAGCTGCCGTGTGGCCAGCAACCTGGTGCGCGGCGCCGGCTACCGTTTCAACCAGGCCGGTCCAGTGGTCGACGCCGTGACGCCGCTCGGCTGGGCGCCGCTGCTGGCGCCGTTCGCCGGAGCCGGGCCGCTCGAGGCGCTGCGCGCCGCCAAGGCTTTGGGCGCAGCGCTCGTGCTGCTGGCGGCCCTGTGGCTCGGCCGGCGCGTGGCTGGCCGCACCTCGCTGGCCTATGCGACGGGTCTGGCTGTTTGCCTGGGGCTCTGCGCGCCCCTGGGCGCCTGGGCGGTGGCGGGCATGGAGACAGGCCTGGTGACCGCGCTCGCTGTCGCGGCGCTCGGCTCGGGCAAGGCGGCGGACGCAGCGGCAGCCTTGGCCGCCGGGCTGCGCCCGGAGCTGGCCCCGTGGTGCGCCAGCGTGCGGCTGGGGCTCCGGCTCAGCAGCGGCGCGCCGCTGCAGCGGGCACTGGGCTCGCCCGCTCTGGTGCTGGCCGCGGTTGCGGCAATCGGTGTGCTGCGCAGCCTGCTGTTCGGGCGGGCGGCGCCGCTAGCGGTGTTCGCCAAACCTTCGGATCTGGCCCACGGCGCCAGCTACGCACTGCACGCGCTGGTGCAGACCGGCTTGCCCCTGCTGGCGCTGGCGCCACTCAGCCTGCGCCGGGCATCGGGAACCGCCAGGACCCTGGTGGCGGCGGGCGCGCTGCATTTCCTGGCGCTGGCGCTGGCTGGCGGCGACTGGATGAGCCTGTACCGGCTGGCAGTGCCGGTGCTGCCCAGCTTCGTGCTGGCTGGCGCCGAGCTGTGGCGGGTGGCTCCCGCCTGGGCGAGCTGGCTGCGCTTGGCGCTCGCCTCGGCCATGAGCGCCTACCTCGGGCTGGCGGTGGGGCCTGCCGCGCGCGCCGTGGGCGAGCACCGCTCGCGTTTGATCGAGCTGGGACGCGAGCCGCTGCGCGGCGCGCGCTCGGTCGCGGCCCTGGACGTCGGCTGGGTCGGTGCCGCGACGCCGGCCAAGATAGTCGACCTCGCGGGCATCACCGACGAAAGCATTGCCATGCTGCCCGGCGGCCACACGTCCAAGCGCGTGGACGACGCGCTCATGCGCAGCCGCGACGTCGACGCGCTCGTGCTGCTGCGCGCTCCCGCACCGCTGGACGCCTTCGATCGTGAGGTCGAGCGGCGCGTGGCGCTCTTGCCAAGCGTGAGCGATTTCGTGGCGGTCGCAGAGCTGCCGCTCGGCGGCGGAACGCAGCGTTACGTCGTGCTCCGCAAGCCAAGGTAGTGGCGCTGCCGCGGCGCAGCCCACGCCGCGCTGGACGTCAGGCGCTCGCGCTCTCTTCGGGGGAGGAGCGACCGAGCTGCATCAGCGCGTCGCGCACGGCGCGCGAATCGGCGAAGCGCTGCTGGGGCAGGGGAGCCATGGCGCGGCGAATCAGCCGCAGCCAGGCCTCGGGAATGTCTACGGAGGCTCGATGCACCCCGCTATCGGCGCCGCGCTCGCCCGTCCACAACGTCGTCGGGCTCAGCGGCGGGGGCTCGCCGGCCAAGCATTCGTAGATCACGGCGCCGAGCGCGAAGATGTCGCTCCGGTGGTCGATCTCGAGCCCCTGCTCCTGCTCGGGCGACATGTAGCCTTGCGTCCCGAGCGGCGCATTGGCGTTGGTGAGGCGTGTTTCCGCCCATTCTACGCGTGCGACTCCGAAGTCCAGCAGCTTGACGTGATCGCTGGTCTGCCCGCGCTCGTCCTTGAGCTGCTCGAGGAAGATGTTGCTGGGCTTCACGTCGCGGTGGACGATGCCGGCGGCGTGGACCGCACCGAGCGCGTCACAGATCTGCAGCGCAGTCTGCAAGAGCTCGCTCGGTCGCAGCGGCCCGACCTGATGCAGGCGTTTGGCGAGCGACTCGCCGTGAAGGCGCTCCATCACAAGGTAGCAGGTACCGTCCGGCAGGTAGCCGTCCTCGAAGACCTCGACCACGTTCGGGTGCCAAGCCAGACCCAGCGCTGCCGCCTCGCGCCGCAAGCGATCGGCAGCCACGGTGTCGTGAGCGACGGCAGCGCGCAGCAGCTTGACCGCCACCAGACTGCCGTCGGACAGGCGTTCGGCTTCCCAGATCGTGCCGTTGGCGCCGACGCCCAGCTTTTCGGTCAGGCGATACTGGCCGGCGACCACCAGCCCTCGTTGGAAACCGGCTGTCCCGCGATCGCGCACCTCGCGCAGCGTTTGCGACCGCTCGAGCGCGTGGATGCGCACGAGATGCGCGCGCGCCTGGGTGCGCCGGCGCCACTCGTGCGTTGCGAGCAGCCCGAGCCCCAAGCCGATGGCCAGCCCGGCGCATGCTCCGGCCGGTAGCTCGAGCAGCTCGGAGGCTGACGCTGCCCCAATGCCCGCCCCGCCGCCGGCGGCGATGCCCGCCACCGCAGGCCACCAGCCCGGCGCTCGCCAGCTGACCGAAAACTCTTCGCTCTCCGAGGGCGGCCCTTCAGGGCTGACGACGCGCTCCACGACTCCCTGCGGCAGCCCGAACAACAGCGGCACGGCGGCTAGCTCAGCCTGGCGAGCCAGGCTGCAGAGGCCGTCGCTTTCTTCGGCTGAGTCGCGCCGGACGCGGATGCTTCCGCGCCACGAGCTAGGCCCGGAAGCCTGCGTGCGCCAGCGCTCGGTTCGGCAATGCTCTCCGCCCATCAGCTCGAGCTGGCGGAAGGCGCCCCCGGGCTCCTCCGTCCCGCGCAGAACGTGGGCCCAGGCGCCCAGGTTTTCGGCGCCTACGATATGGGGGCTGGTGCGGAGCACTGCATCGCGCCCGTAGCGGGAAGCAAATGCGACCAGAGCGGAATGCCAGAGCTCGACCGGGACCAGCCGTGTTTCGTCCTCGAGGAAGTCGCGATCGAGCTTGGTGCTGAGCAGAAAGGCGTCTGCTTGAGCGCGGCCGTGCTCGGCCTGCACGTAGGCGAGCAAGCTTTTGATCCGCGACGCGGTCGTCTGCCCTCCGCCAGAACGCCTTTGCACCCCGATAGCGTAACGGTTGTCCTGCCGGACGACAAGCCGGTCCTCCCGACTCCGCCCGGAGGGGTGAAACACACCGCCAGCCCCGTATCATCCGATGATCCCCGGACCCACGCCAACCAGCAGAGTATTTCGCTTCCGTTTCAGCACAAATCCTGCGGATTCGTGGGTGCACGACTCGCGGTCGGTGGTATCCTTCCAATTAGAGATGCAGCGCTTCCTCCGCCTCCACAGCTCTCCCAGCGCAAAGCGCTGGCGTGCGCTGCTCGGCCTAGCGCTGCTTTCGCCCTTCGCGCTGAGCGGCACCGAGCCAGCTCACGCCGATCCGCTCATTGTCGTGGAGGGCCAATCGCTCGACGTACGCGCCGATCGTTTGGATGTCGACATCGCCAAAGGCACCGCTGTGCTGCAGGGCAATGTGCGAGCGGTGCTGGGCGAGCTTGAGGTCGAGTGCGGCAAGATCGACGTTCGCTACGATGAAGCTCCGGTGGTGCGCTACGCGCGCGGCTCGGACGATGTCACGGTGCGCCTGAAGGGCATCGAAGCCAAAGCGGCAGCGCTCGAGGTCGATGTCGCGCGTCGCAGCGTACGGCTGCAAGGCGGAGTGCGGGTGAGCCGTGGTCGCGGCTGGGTCACCGCCGAGGCCGCGCAGATCGATCTGGCCACGCGCCACGTGACCCTCGAGTCGGTCAAAGGCTCGATCCCGGTTCAAGCCCCGGCTCGCTAGCTCCCGCACATTGTGGCCCCACTGGGCACCAGAACGCCCCGTTTTCACCAGCTTGTTGCGGGCGTTTTTTATCGGCACCGTTCTTGCTTATTGGTCTACACTGAACCTGTGTTGGCTTCAGGCTGACGGGTTCGCCTCATGGAAATCAAGCAACAGCTACGCCTGTCTCAGCAGCTGGTGATGACACCGCAGCTGCAGCAGGCCATCCGCCTGTTGCAGCTATCGCGCCTGGAGCTGATCGAAGAGGTTGGCCGGGAGCTCGATAACAACCCGGTGTTATCGGACGAGGATGCTGGCGAGGCGCGCAGCCGTGGGGATGAACCGCGGGGCCGGACCGAGGGCCCGACCAAGCTCGACGAGCCCGAGGCTTTCGCGCGTACGGCCGAGGCCAACTCGCAAGAAAAGGCCTCGCGCGAGGTCGATTGGGAGAAATTCCTAGAAAATCGCAGCCTGCAGACGCCGCCGACCGCCAGTCGAGGTGGTTTCGAGGAGCTGCCGCCCATCGAGCAGAACCTGACCAAGCCGCGCAGCTTGGTCGACCACCTGATGTGGCAGCTGCAGATGAGTGACTTCAGCGACGTCGAGCGGCGCTTCGCCGAGCTGGTCATCGGAAACCTGGACGACAAAGGCTACCTGGATCTGGCGGGCGTGGAGCGCCCGGACGGCACCCGCACCCCCGACCTCACGGTAGAGGAGCTGGCCGAGGAAGCGGGCCTGCACTTCGAGGACGCTCCGCTGGTGCTGGAGATGATCCAGAACTTCGACCCGATCGGAGTCGGGGCGCGCGATCTGCGAGAGTGCCTACTGATTCAGGCCCGAGCCGCCGGCTACGAAGAGGGCGAGGCGGTGGTGCAGATCATCCAAAACCACCTGCACCACCTCGAGCGCCACAACTACCAGGCCATCACGCGGGAAATGAAGCTCCCGCTCGAGGACGTTTACGAAGCCGCCAAGGAGATTCAAGACTTCGAGAGCCGCCCGGCGCGCAACTTCTCCGACCAGGACGATCGCACGATCGGCATCACGCCCGACGTCTACGTGATCAAGGACGGCAACGACTTGGTCGTGCTGGACAACGATCGCGGCGTACAGCGGCTGTTCATCAACGAGACGCTGACCAAGCGCTTGATGAAGGATCCTTCGGCCAAGGAGTTCATCGGCGAAAAGCTGCGCAACGCGCAGTGGCTAATCCGCGCCATCGAGCAGCGGCGCAAGACGATCATTCGCGTTACCGAGTGCATCGTCGAAAAGCAACGGGATTTTTTCGAGAAGGGCGTGTCTTTCCTCAAGCCGATGATCTTGCGGGACGTGGCGGAGGCGGTGGGTATGCACGAGTCGACGATTTCGCGCGTCACCACCAACAAGTACATGCACACACCGCAGGGCCTATTCGAGCTGAAGTACTTCTTCAATTCCAGCATCCGCCGCGTGGCCAACGAGGATATCGCCAGCGAGAGCGTCAAGCAGGCCATCAAGAAGCTGATCGAGGAAGAGGACAAGGGTAACCCCGTCAGCGATCAGGCCATCGTAGAGATGCTCGAGAAGACGGAGGGCATCAAGATCGCCCGTCGTACGGTGGCAAAGTATCGTGAAATGCTCGGCATCCTTGCTTCGTCCAAGCGCAAACGCCTGTTCTGACCGGCGCTCGCCGCCTCGCTAACCGGCCCTGGTGGTCAGCGCCTGCGCGCTGACCGCCGCGCAGCATCTGGCGGGGTCTGCGCAGTTGGGCTCTAATGGAGCCGGAGCCAAGGAGGCCCAAGAACATGAACGTCAGCATCACCTTCCGGCACATGGACGCGAGTGAGGCCATCAAGAAGCACGCGGCCGCCAAGCTCGAGAAGCTGCAGCGATTTCTGCGGCAGCCCATGACTGCCAAGGTGACCATCTCGGTAGACAAGCTGAAGCACGTGGCCGAGGCGCGCATCTCCAGTGGTGGCGCCCATTTGGAGGCCAAGGAGAGCAGCGACGACATGTACGTGTCGATCGATCGCATGATCGACAAGCTCGATCGGCAGATCCGCGTCACCAAGGGTGCTGCCGAAGCGCGACGCCGCACGGCCAAGTCGGTAGCGCGCACGAGCGAGGCCGCGGTTGCCACGCGCGCCGTCGCCAAGAAGCCAGCGAAGAAGAAGAGCGCTACCAAGTCCGTAACGAAAAAGACGAAGCGATGAACCTTCCGGCCGGCGCCAGCGCGAGCCCACCCGTCATGCGACTTTCCGACATCATCAACAGCGACAGAATCCTGGTGGATCGCGAAGGCGCTCTGCCCAACAAGGCCGAGGCGCTGCGCGCGCTGGCGCGACTGCTGGCAACGGCAGTCGCAGCTTCGGAGGACGAAGTGCTAACGCTGCTTTTGGAGCGTGAACAACTGCAGAGCACCGGTATTGGCGACGGCGTCGCGATCCCGCACAGCGCGCTCGAGAACGCCGACGGCCAGGCCGGTGCGCTGCTGCTCTTTCCCAAGGGCGTCGACTTCGACGCTATCGACGGGCAGCCGGTGCATATCGTGTTCGGTGTGGTGGGTCCCAAGCGCGCTACGGGCGAGCATCTGCGAACCCTGGCGCGCATCTCGCGCTTGCTGCGTGACGAGCCCACCCGCAAACAACTTGCAAACGTCGAGAGCGCCGACGCCGCCTACCAGTTGATCGAGTCTCACGACGCGGCGGCCAAATGAGGACGAGGCGAGGGTGACGCACGAGCTGCCTTCGCACGCGCTTCGGTCGGTCTCGGTTCGAGAGCTACTGGACGATCCTCATCTGGGGCTCAACGTGCGATTGGTGGCAGGAGCCGCCGGACTGGGCCGCGAGATCGGTCACCCGCGCATCCAAAAATCCGGTCTGGCCCTGGTCGGGCACCTGCACGGCGTGGTGCCCAGCCGCATCCAGGTGCTGGGCGAGACCGAGCTGAGCTACGCCGACAAGCTCAGCCCTGCCGAGCAAGAGCACGCCGCCGAGGCCTTCTTTTCGATTCCCGTGGCGTGCGTCATGGTGACGCGCGGTGTGGATCCGCCACCGGCCTTCTGCCGTCAGGCCGAGCACACCGGGACGCCGCTGGTGGTGTGTACCGAGCGCTCGTCGACCGTGATCGCTTCGCTGCACACCTTGCTCGACGAGCGACTGGCTCCGCGCACGCGCATTCACGGCGTGCTGGTGGACGTGTTCGAGGTCGGCGTGCTGCTGCTGGGCAAGAGCGGCATCGGCAAGAGCGAGTGCGCCCTCGAGCTCGTGATGCGTGGCCACCGCCTGGTCGCCGACGACGTGATCGAGTGCGACTACCGCCCGCCCGGGATGGTGTTCGGGCAGCCCGCGGCGCTACTGCGCCATCACATCGAGGTGCGCGGACTGGGCATCCTCAACATCAAGGACCTGTTCGGCGTGACCGCCATTCGTGAGCGCAAGCGCGTCGACCTGGTGGTGGAGCTGCAGCTGTGGCAGCCCGACGCGCCGTACGATCGCATCGGCCTCGAGGATCGCTACCGCGATGTGCTCGGCGTGTCGGTGCGCGAGGTCGTGCTGCCCGTCAGGCCCGGCCGCAACATGAGCAGCATCATCGAGATCGCCGCGCGAAACGAGCTGCTGCGCCAGGCCGGGCATCACCCAGCGCGCGAGTTCGTCAAGAACCTGGAGCAGGGGCTGCTGCGGCCGGAGACGCCCGAGCCGCGCTCGCTGCGCCCGCCCAGTAGCCAGTTTCGCGCCTACCACTCGCCGAACGAGAGCTCGGCGCCGCCGCCGGTGTCCTTGCCGCCGCTGACGCCAGGGCGCAAACCATGAGCCCGGGCTCGCCCACCTCCGTCGTCGTGGTCACCGGTCTGAGCGGCGCGGGCAAGTCCACGGCGGTCAACGCGCTCGAGGACCTCGGCTACTTTTGCGTGGACAGCCTGCCGACGCCGGTGGTGCCCGCCACGCTCGAAGCCTTCGCCGCCGCCGGCATTCGGCGGGTCGCCTTCGGCATCGACGTGCGGGTGCGGCGCTTCTTGGAGGACGCGACCAGGATCTTTCAAGCCGTTTCGCTGCCGGGTGAACGCGAGCTCACGGTGCTGTTCCTGGACGCCTCCGACGAGGCGCTGCTGCGACGCTTCTCCAGCACGCGGCGTCCACATCCGCTCAGCACCACCAGCGAAGCCGGCAGCGAACAAGGGGCCCTGGCGCTGCTCGACGGTATTCGCATCGAACGCGAGCTACTCACGGCGCTGCGGGCGCGCGCCTCGATCGTGCTCGATACCACGCGCATGAGCGTTCACGACCTGCGGCGCGAAGTGACTGCCCACTTTGGGCCGAGCGCCGGGGGAGCGCCTCGGCTGCGAGTGCGCTTGCTGTCGTTCGGCTTCAAGTTCGGTCCGCCGGTCGACGCCGACATGGTGCTCGACGTGCGGTTTCTGGATAACCCTTACTTCGTGCCGGAGCTGTCCAAGCTGCCAGGGACGAACCAGGCAGTGCGCGATTTCGTGCTCGGCAGTGCTGGTACGCACGAGTTTTTGGAGCTTTCGGGCCGCCTGCTCGAATTCTGCCTGCCGCGCTTCGAACGCGAGGGTAAGAGTTACCTCACGGTGGGCATCGGCTGCACCGGTGGTCGTCATCGCTCGGTCGTGACCGCCGAGCAGCTCGGCGAACGCCTGCGCAAGCCGACGGGCCTCCCGATCGACGTGGTGCACCGCGACGTAGACCGCGTGAACATCATCGGCAAAGGCGGCGACCCAGACGGAGGACACGCGACATGACGATTGCGAGGGGCACGTTCGAAGTAAGAAACAAGCTTGGCCTGCACGCGCGCGCCGCCACCAAGCTGGTGCAGCTGGCAGCCAAATTTCCGTGTGAAATAACCGTTGGCCGCGCCGGTCAAACCGCCAACGCCAAGAGCGTGATGGGCGTGCTCTTGCTGTGCGGCTCGCGGGGCACCAAGCTCGACGTCGAAGCTACGGGCCCTTCGGCGCAGGAGGCCGTGGATAAACTGGGTCAGCTGATCCACGATCGGTTCGGTGAGGACGAATGAGCGCTGGCGAGGGGCCGAGCGCGCCGGCGCGCGCCGAGGTGGCGCTCTCCGGCCTGGCGGGCTCGCCGGGGGTCGCGCTCGGCAAGGCCATGGTGCTCCACCTGGGGCGCACCGGCGTTCCGCATCGGCACGTGGGTGCGGACGAGGTGACGCAGGAGCTCGAGCGTTTTCGAGCCGGAGTGGACCAGGCGGCCACCGAGCTGCGCGCGCTCAGTCAACGCGCCCGTGAGACCGCCACCAAGATCGAGATTTCGGTGCTCGAAGCCTACACCCTGATGGTGGAGGACGAGCTGCTCTACGCCGAAGTCAAGAAGCGCATCGAAAGCGAGCTGGTGTGCGTCGAATGGGCGCTCGACCAGGCCGTGAGCGAGATGGCCGCCCAGCTGCGCCGTTCGGGCGACGCTTATCTGGGCGAGCGCAGCCACGACTTCGAGTTCGTGGGCGCGCGGCTGCAGAAGGCGATCAGCGGCGCGCCGCAGACGGTGCTGCTGGACGATAGCGAGCCGCGCGTGCTGGTAGCTCACGACCTTTCGCCGGCCGAAACGGTGGGCCTCACGCCCGGCAAGGTGCTGGCGCTGGTCACGGAGGTGGGCACTCGCACCAGCCACACTGCCATCGTGGCGCGCGCGCTCGAGATCCCGGCCGTGGTCGGCGTCGCCGGCGCGCTGTCGCGCATCGGCAGCGGCGATTCGATCATCGTCGACGGCCTGCGAGGCCAGTTGCTGCTCCACCCGCGAGCGGAGACCACCGGCGAGTACCAGGAGCGCGCGGCGCGCTTTCGGGAGACGGCACGGCTCAGGCGCGACGCGCGCGATCGACCGATCACCCTCGGTTCGGGGGAGCTGATCGAGCTGCGCGCCAACATCGATCTGCCGTCGGAGGCGGTCGGCGCGCTCAGCCATGGTGCGCGTGGGATCGGGCTGTATCGGACGGAGTTCCTGTACGTCGATCGCAGTCAGCCCCCTTCCGAAGAAGAGCAGTACGAGACCTACCGCAAGGTGGCCGAGATCATGAATCCGCTCTCGGTCACACTGCGCACCTTCGACATCGGCGGCGACAAGTTCGTGTCCGTGTTCGAGGTGCCATCGGAGATGAATCCGGCGCTGGGGCTGCGTGCGGTGCGTCTGGGGCTGGCGCGTCCGGAGATTTTCATGACGCAGCTGCGGGCGATGATTCGCGCCACCGCGCACGGCAAGCTGCGCATCATGCTGCCGATGATCGCGTCGCTGGGTGAGCTGTTCGCTGTCAAAGAGCTGTTCGATCAAGCCATGGCCGACGTCGATCGCCGCGGGCTGGCTCGGGCGGACCACATTTCCCTCGGCATCATGGTGGAGGTGCCGTCGGCCGCGGTCATGGCGTACGAGTTTGCCGAGTACGCCGAGTTCATGAGCATCGGCACCAACGATTTGGTTCAATACACGCTCGCCGTCGATCGCTCGTCGCCGGAGCTGGCCTACCTGGCCTCGTACTTCGACCCGGCCATCCTGCGCCTGATCCAAGGCGTGATCGAGGCGGGCAAGGCCCGCTCTCGGCCGGTGCTACTTTGCGGCGCGATGGCCAGCGACCCGCTCGCCGCGCTGCTGCTGGTCGGTATGGGCCTGCGCGAGATGAGCATGGAAGCGGCGGCCGTGCCCGAGGTGAGGGAAGTGCTGGCCAGCGTGACGCTGGAGCAGACCGAGCGTGCCGCCGCCGAGGCCATGGCCGAGCGCACTGCGGCGGGGGTGCAGGCGGCGCTGACTCGGCATTTCGGGCGCGTGCTGGCCGATACCTGAGACCGGCCCAGCCGGCGCCCTGCCTGGTGGACGAAAAATTTGCCGGAAGAGCCAGGCGATCCGGCACGTTATGGGCCTGAAAGCGTGTCCAGCGGCAGAGCCGGCCCAGGCCGGCGCTCAGCTAGGCCCGAGCGCGGTTGACCGGGCAAGAACCGTGCGTATACTCGCGCGCTCAAAAAGGAATTCGAAAGGATGCACATGCCCCTCGCGCCCGAGGCCAAGACGTCGACGATCACTAAGTTCCGCACGCACGAGACCGACACGGGTTCGCCCGAGGTTCAGATCGCGCTGCTGAGCCAACGCATCGAGTACCTGACCGAGCACTTCAAGGTTCACAAGAAGGACCATCACTCGCGTCGCGGTCTGCTCAAGCTGGTCGGTCAACGTCGTCGCCTGTTGGATTACCTCAAGCGCTCCAACGTCGAGCGTTATCGCAAAGTCGTGAGCGCCCTCAGCCTGCGCAAGTAGGCCCCGTAGCGCGTCACACAATCCATTCCGGGCGCGGGATCGTCCACTTTCAACTTCGCTTCGTGGAGCGCTGCTTACAAGCGCTCCAGGAATCGAGGCTGAATGGGGCTCCCGTTCCTGGCGTTTGGTCGCACGACAGCGACAATCCCGTTTGGAGGGAGCAACATGTTCGTACGTGAATCTGTCATGGTCGGTGGGCGGCTGCTCACCCTGGAAACTGGTCGTCTCGCGAAGCTGGCGCACGGTGCGGTGCTAGCTACCTATGGGGAGAGCATGGTGCTGGTCACCGCCGTCTCCACCGAGGAGCGCCCCGGTTTGGACTTCTTCCCGCTCACCTGCGAGTACGTCGAGAAGACGTATGCCGCCGGCAAGATCCCGGGTGGCTTTTTCAAGCGCGAAGGGCGCCTCCGCGACTACGAGGTGCTGTCCTCCCGCTTGATGGATCGCCCGCTCCGCCCGTTGTTCCCGGACGGCTACAAGAAGGACACGCAGGTCATCGCCACCGTGCTGTCCTCCGATCGGGACAACCCCACGGACGTGCTGGCCATGTCGACCGCCAGCGCTGCGCTGCACATTTCGGATATCCCCTGGAGCGGTCCGATCGCCGGCATGCGCGTCGCGCGTGTCGAAGGCGAGATGATTGCACTGCCCACGTTCGAGCAGAGCGCCAAGGCGGACATCGACCTGATCGTCGCCTGTACCAAAGACGCCATCGTGATGGTCGAAGGCGGCGCCGAGGAAGCCAGCGAGACCGAGATCATCGACGCGCTGTATTTTGCCTTCAACGAAGCGCAGAAGGTGATCGGCCTGATCGAGAAGATCCGTGCTGCCGTGGGCAAGCCGAAGCGCGAGTTCTCGCTTGCGAAGCTGGACGGAGGCATCGCGGGCAAGATCGCGGCGCTGGCCGACGAGAAGCTCAAGGTGGCCTGCGTCATCAAGGAGAAGAAGGCGCGCTACGATTCCTACGCCGTCATCAAGAAGGAAGTCGTGGCGGCGCTCACGGCCGAGCTCGGCGACGAGGCCTACAAGGCCGTCGAGAAACTGGTCAAGGAAGAGATCGAGAACCGCAAGGCGACGGTCGTGCGCACCATGGTGCTGGACACCGGCAAGCGCATCGACGGCCGCGACACCAAGACCATCCGCCCGATTTCGTGCGAGGTGGGCCTGCTGCCGCGCGTTCACGGCTCGGCGCTGTTCCAGCGCGGCGAGACTCAAGCCATCGTCACTGCCACGCTCGGCACCGCCAGCGACGAGCAGAAGATCGACGCGCTCAC
>DATDEV010000360.1:0-3292 GCA_036522995.1 Polyangiaceae bacterium | reverse complement strand
CGCCACCACCGACAGCGCGGGCGCCTGGTCCATTTGACGGGCGGCACCGACGATCACGCGCTCAAGAACGCGCGCGCGGCCGCAGCACGCGGCTGCTCGGCGCTCGAGCTCGTGACCGAGCATGGCAACACCTTCCGCGCTCTGGCGGTCGCCCTGGACGTCGAGCTCGACGACTATTTGCATACGTCGCGCGATCCACGCCACGCGCCGTGCGTGCGTGAGCTCTGGCGTCGTTGCAGCGAGCGTGGCGACCTGTATCGCGAAAGCTATACCGGCCGCTACTGCAACGGCTGCGAAGCTTTCCTGCAGGAGTCGGACCTCGCAACGGGGCGCTGCCCGGCGCACCACGAGCCGCTCGAGCTGGTCGCCGAGCAAAACTGGTTCTTTCGCTTATCGCGCTATCGAGAAGCGCTGCTGCATGCGCTACACAGCGGCGCGCTCTCGGTGCTGCCGCGCGAGCGGCACAACGAGGTGACGAGCTTCGCCGAGGCAGGCCTGCTCGACTTCAGCGTTTCGCGCAGCCGCGAGCGCGCGCGCGGCTTCGGCATCGGCGTGCCAGGCGACGAGACGTCCGTGGTGTTCGTGTGGTTCGACGCGCTCGCCAACTACTTGTCGCTACTGGGGTTTCCCGAGCAAACGCCGCTATTTTTGCGCTACTGGAGCGACCAGCATCCGATTGCCGCGCGCGAGCACCTGATTGGCAAGGACATCCTGCGCTTTCACGCGCTCTACTGGCCCGCGATCCTGCTGAGCGCCGGCCTGCCCTTGCCCAGTCGAGTGAACGTGCACGGCTTCGTGACGCACGAGGGGGTGAAGATCGGTAAGTCGCTGGGCAACAGCGTCGACCCGCTAGCGCTCGTGCAACGCTACGGCCTGGACGCGGTGCGCTTCTACTTCCTCAGGCATCTGCACACGACGAAGGACAGCGACTTTCGCGCGAGCCGCCTGCTCGAAGCGCACGACTCCGAGCTAGCCGGAAAGCTCGGCAACCTACTGCAGCGAGTCGTGGCGCTCGCGGTGCGCCATCCCGAGCTGAAGCTGAAGCGGGGCAATGCAGCCGAAAGCGACGCGGACCGCCAGCTGGCCGACGCAGCGGCGCGCGCGCTCGGCGACGTGCGCCAGGCGGTCGACGAGCTCGCGCTGCACGAAGCGCTGGCTGCTGTGTTCGAGCTGATAGCCGTCGCCAACCGCTACGCCGACCAGCAGCAGCCCTGGACCTTGTCACGGCGCGCTACCTGCGGCGCGACTCCGCAGGCGCGCGCCGATCTGCTGGCACAGCTGAGCCACGTGCTCTGGCGGCTACTCGAAGGGCTGCGCATCACGGCGCTGCTGCTGGCGCCGTTTCTGCCGCAGGCTGCGCGTCGCATCGCCGAGCGCCTCGGCCTGCCGAGCGCAGCGCTCGCCAGCCTGGAGCAAGCAGATTTCGGTGCCGGCCCGCAGTTTCATCCGCGCGCGGCGCCAGCGCTGTTTCCTCGCTTGGAACCCCGAGCGGCCCCTACGGAGCCAGCAAGGGACGCGCGCTACTGAAGGCGGCCCGGAACTCCTCGCGCTCGACGATGCCGTCGTGCAGGGGCTGGCTGATGATGTTGTCGATGGTGTTCAGGGCGCCGGGCAGGGCGTACGGGCTGTCCTTCAAGATCTCGGCGAACGAAGCGACCGCGTAGGCCCATTGGAAGTCGGCATCGAGCTTGCTCCAGGCCTCGGCAATGCCGTCGTCGCCGAGCGCCACGTTGACCTCGGACGCCGAATCCTGCTCGGTCGCGCCCGGCTGCTTGTAGCGAACCTTCACCAGCGCGTAGTCCGCTGCCGCCACCTCGCTAGGCCCCGAGTAAGGAGCGCCGTCCTGCGCCGGCACCTCGATGCTCGAGTTGGGTAGCTCGCCGCCGACCAGTACCAGCTGGTAGAGCGCGGTCACGCGGTGTCCGGCGCCAACCTCGCCGGCGTCGATTACGTCGTTGCGAAAGTCGTCGTCGGCGAGGTCGCGATCCTCGTAGCCGAGCAGGCGATAGGCGTAGACCTTTTCCGGATTGAACTCGACCTGGAGCTTCAGGTCCTTGGCGATGTAGTCGAGGTTCGACAGCAGCCGCACTTCGACGTACTCGCGCGCCTGGCTCTGGTTGTAGATGACCGAGTAGGTGCCGTCGCCGGCGTTGCTCACGCGCTCCATCATCGCATCGTTCGGATTCGAGCCGTAGCCGAGCGCGGTGAAGGTCACGCCGGTCTTGCGCTCCTCGGTGATCAGCTGGACCAGGGCATCGTTCGAGGTGATGCCGACGTTGAAGTCACCGTCCGTGCAAAGCAGGACGTGATTGATACCCCCGTCGATGAAGCCGGCCCGGGCTTGCTCGTAGGCGAGCACGATGCCGGAACCACCGTTGGTGCTGCCGCTCGCGCTCAGGCCCGCGATGGCGGCTTCGATGGCCGCCGCTTCGGCGACCGGAGTCGGCTGCAAGCGCACGGCGGTCGAGCCAGCGTAGGACACGATCGAGATCAGGTCGGAGGGGTCCAGCACTGCCAGCGCCTCGCTGAGCGTGTACTGCACCAACGGCAGTTTGTTGGCGGCGGCCATGCTGCCCGACGTATCGACCAGGAACACCAGGTTGGCGGGGCGTTTCTCTTGCGCGGGCAAGCGACCGCGGATACCGACGCGCAGCATCAAGCTACTCGGATCGAGCGCCGGCGCCGCGGCGAGTGTGATGCTGAAGGGATGCTCGCTGCTCTCGGTCGGCGCCTCGTAGCCATAGTGGAAATAGTTGACGAACTCCTCGAGGCGCACCGTCTGGGCCGGCGGCAGTAAGCCCTTGGCCACGCTGCTCATGAAGATGTCGTAGCTGGCCGTGTCCACGTCAGCGGCAAACGTCGACAGCGGGTCGTGGGCCGCGATCACGAAAGGGTTCGACGGGAGCAGCTCGGGTCGCGGCTCGACCGGCTCGGGGCCGACGTGGGAGGCGGAGGTCCCGCCGCTGGCTTGGGGCAAGCCGATGACGGGGCTGGGCGATGATCCGGCAGTGGGCGAGCCAATGCTCCCCGAGCCGCCAGTGCCGGGGGCGGGGCTGAGACCGATGCTGGGGTTGACGCTTGTATTGCTGCTGCCCGCGCTGTTCGGCCAGCCGTTGGGGTCAGCCCCGCTCGCCGGGAGCCCGGGAGCCGAGCTCGAGTCGCTACTTCCGCAGCCAACGCTGCCGAGCACGCACGCCACAAGTAGAGGGCCCGCCGCAAGCCAATGCCAATGCTTCATGTTGCTCTCCTCACCCGCTCCGAGAACTGCGCCGCCACTACAGCAAGCCGCGTG
>DATDEV010000359.1:0-12609 GCA_036522995.1 Polyangiaceae bacterium | reverse complement strand
GCTCTAGCGAGCGCTTCGGCCTCGTGATCAGTTGGGGCCGCAACCCCAACTGTCTCGTGTTCGTTGGGCCTCAGCCCTCACTCGTGGAGCGGCGGGCTCAGTGTAGCTGTGCTGCCCGTTTGATGTAGTCGCGACAGTCGCGGCCCGTGCTCGCCGGTAAGGCATCGCACAGTAGGTGCGCGCAGGGCGCGTAGCGCGACTCCGGCAGCTGGCTGGTGAGGATGCGCAGCGGCGCGCAGGTTCCCTCGGCGTCGTTGGCGGAGTGCGCCAGTAGCGCCTCCTGAAACAGCGCGTCGTCGACCAGCTGACTCTTCGGATGCTTCTGCCACAGCTTGCGTAGCTCGCGGCGCGCGCGCGCGGGATCGCTCAGCCGATCGCGATAGATCTCCGCTACCAACAGCTGCCCCTGGGCATAGCGCGGGCGCTGGTAGCTGCCGTTCAGGCTGGCGCTCTCTTGCTCAATCAAGAGTCGGGCCAGATGCTCGAGCGCGGCCTGCGGTGAACCGAGCTGAAGCTCCTTTTGCGCGGCGCGGTACAGCGAGTCGTCCCAATAGGCTCCCGTCGGGTAGGGATAGCGAGCGGCGCACGCCAGGTAGGCGTCCCGGGCGCGCTGGTTCTGACCCGTCTCGTCCAGCTCGCGCGCCCAGCCGTAGAGAAGCGCTTCGGCGAGCTCGCTCGCGCCGAGCGCCTGAAGCTCGCGCTCGAGGTACGCGAGCACGGCGTCGCTGCCGCCGTGCTCGCGCAGGTAGCGTAGGTGCTTGGCGAGCGCGCTGCGCGCCAAGCCCGAATCGGGATGCGAACGGATCGCCCGCGCCAGCTCGGCCTGGCCTGCTTGCTCGTCAGCCTGGAGTTGCAAGTCGGCCAGCTCGAAGGCGGCGCGCGCCTGTTGCTCGCCGTGCCTGCCGGCCAGCTCGCGCAGCAGCGGGCTGGCGCGCTCCGGCGCTGCGGCGCGCGCATAGCTGTCGGCGGCCAGGTAGCGAGCTTCGTCGGCGTCGCGTTGCTTGCTGGTGCTGCGCGCGGCCTGTTCGTAGTGCTGCGCTGCCAGCAGGTGATCGCCGCGCCGCACCGAAAGCGCCGCCTGCTCCCGGGCGCTCGCGTAGGCGGGCGGTGGCGGTGAGCCGCAACCCAGCGCCCAGCACAGCGCCAGCAGCTGAGCGGCTGCCCTCATGGCTCGACGTGTCCCTCCGGCTCGCCCGGCTCGCGCGCCTCCAGAGCGGCGACGAACAGCTCGTAGGCCATCAGCTGCACGGCCTGTCCCAAGTTTATCGACGGTTGGTCGGCCACCATTGGGATGCGCACGCGCGCCTGGGCACCCACCACATCCTCCTCGGCGAGGCCCGTCTTCTCGTTGCCGAACACGAAGGCGATTTGCTCCCCCCGCGCCGCCCGCTCCACCGCGTCCCGCGCTGCCCGCCGTGCGCTGAGCACACCCGACACGCCGCGGCGAGCGGTCGTGGCGTAGGTGTACATCACACCCTCGAGCGCCACCTGCACGCTGGGAACCACCGGCGCCGACTGCAGCACGTCGAGCGACTTGACCGCCATCTTCACCGCCATCACGTGACTCGGCTCGGCCATCTTGCCGGGCTTGACCAGCACCAGCCGCGTAAAGCCCATGGTCTTCATGGCGCGCGCGGCGGCGCCGACGTTCTCTGGGTAATGCGGGCGCACGAGCACGAAGCTCGTGAGGGGGTGAATCGGCAATTGCAGCATGGTGGCGTCGGCGAGTCGGAGGACGAGATTCTACGGCGGCGCGGCATTCCACACGCAGCGAAAGCCGAGCGTCGGCTCGCGCGTGGTCGCGGGACGGCTGGTGCGCGCGGCGCCGCGTAAGAAGGGCGCGGCGCTCGCGAAGTGTCCGCCGCGCACGGCGCGCTCGCTCGTGGGCGGCAGGCCGTAGGCGGGAACGAACGCGTCGGCCGTCCATTCGGCGACGTTGCCAGCCAGATCGAGCAGGCCCTCCGGCGTCGCCCCGTTCGGGAAGGAGCCCACCGGCGCCAGCTCGGTAAATCCGTCGCTCGGGTCGCTGGGATCGACGCCCAGCCGGCCGTGATTGGCCAGGTATCGCGAGTAGCTACGACCCCAGGGATAGGTGCGCCGGGCGGCGCCGCGCGCCGCACGCTCGAACTCTGCTTCGCTCGGCAGTCGCCCGCCGCGAAAGGCGCAGTAGTGCTGGGCGTCGTCGAAGCTGACGAGCGTCACCGGTAGCGACGGCCGCTCGAAGCGGCGTGCCCCTCCCTGAAACCCCGGCGGAGAGCAGCGCCCGGCCGCGACGCAGCGCGCGTACTCGGCAACCGTGGTTTCGGTGCGCGCCATCCAGAAGCCAGCCACGCGTTCGTGGTGCGGCGGCGACTCGCTGGTGAACGTGGTCTCGTCGCAGCGCTCGCCCAGCGGCTCACGCTTGCAGCGCAGCAGCGCGGTGAGGACTTCCTCGTCGGTCGAGCCGACCTGGAGCGTGAGCGGCCGCAGGTATACGGCGCTGCTCTGCGCAGCGCGCAGGCTGAGCAGCCCGGCGGCTCGGCCACGCTCGGCGTCCCCGACCGGGCTGACCGCTAGCCACAAGCTCAGCGGGAGCAGCAGCAGGGCCGGCGCGGTCATGGGACGTCGTCGGGGCCGTCGATGCGCACGCCGGCGTCGCTGGGCTCGCTGGGCTTGGCCTCGCTGGGCTCGCTGGGAGCCGGGACGGCGGCGTCGTTCGATACTGCGGCGCGGGGCCTTTTGGGCGCGCTCGGCGCCGTTTCGGGCGTGAGGCGAGTCGGCGCGGGCTTTTCGTAGATCCAGGCCACCGCGACGTGCGACGGCGCATCCCCGCTGGCGGGTGGTTCCGGCTCGCGCAGCATGGTCGACAGTTGCAGCGCTGCCACGCCCACCAGCGCGCCGATGGCGGCACCACCGACGGCGGTGCGCAGGCCGTGATTCTCGGGGCGCGCTTGCCAGGGGGCGCGACGGTGGTGCTCGTCGGGCAAGGTCGGCAGCATCTTGCGGGTTGGGATGGCGAGCGCCTCGGCCAGGGTCTCGCCCAGCTCGCGCGCGCTGGAAAAGCGCTCGGCAGGTGGCTTGGCCAGACCGCGCAGCAGGATCGCATCCACATGCTGATCGAGATCGCAGGAGTCGGCGATGCCCGGCGGCACCTCGTGGGTGATGCGCGTGGCGACCGAGACGGCATCCTCGCCCGGAAACGCGCGGCGCTGGCTCAGGGCCTCGTACAGCGTGGCCGCCAGCGAGAACTGGTCGGACAGTGGCGAGAAGGTGCCCTTGGCGATGCTTTCCGGCGCGCTGTAGGCAGGGGTGCCGAGCAGACCGCCGTCGCGCGTCAGCGTCGAGTCGGGCACGCGCGCGATACCGAAGTCGGCGATCTTCGCGCCAGTGGCGGTCAGGATGATGTTTTGCGGTTTGATGTCGCGATGGAGCACGCCCGCGGCGTGCGCTGTGGTCAGGGCGTCGCCCAGCTCGCGCGCCAGCTTGGCGCCAGCCTCGGGTCCGAGCGGGCCTTGCGCGATGCGCTGCTCGAGCGTCAGCCCTTCGGCGTACTCGAAGACCAGGTACAGCCCCAGCTCGGGGTCCTCACCCATGTCGTGCAAGTTGACGATGTTCGGGTGCGAAACCCGGGCGGACGCGCGCGCCTCCTGGCGCATGCGATCGATGAGCGCGTCCTTCTGCTCCGGCGGGATCACCAGGTCGTCGCGGAGCAGCTTGATCGCGACCTGGCGATCGACGACCGGGTCGTGCGCGAGCAGCACGCGGCCCATCGCACCTCGCCCGAGCAGTCGCAGGGGGTGATAGCGCCCGATGGGGGCGAACGCGAGAGCTCCGTCGGCATCCATGCCTGGGCCTCCAGGCATAACACGGGCTGCTAGCCGCTCGGAGGCTGGCTGCCGTCGTCGGGCGCTTCGGGCTTGTCGGCGGGCGGCTTGTCGGCGGGCGGCTTGTCGGCGGGCGGCTTTTTCGGCGGGGTGGGCGGGACGCCGTACTCCTCGCGCAGCTTCTTCAGTAACCCGTCACGGAAGATGCGCTCGTGGTACTCGGGCATGCGCGGCATGTTGACGAACACCCGCACGCCGCCGTCGGCCTCGATCACCTCGAGCGTGCCGGTCACGGCGTTGTTCTTGGTCTGGCCGGGCGTGGTGTACTTGAAGATCAGGTAGGCGGCTTCCGCGTCCTTTTCTACCACCTCGTAGCCGAGGTCGACCCGCACGTAGCGCAGCGCTCCGCTGTAAGTTTGCGCCTTCGAGTAGGCGGAGCTGCCGTCGACGCGCCCGAGCGCGCTCGAGGTGGCTGCCAGGAGCGCCAGCGTGGGGAGCACCACGACCATCGCTTGAGCCCAGCTTTGCGCCATGTCAGGCGCGTACCACCCCGCCGGGGGCTGCGGCCAAGTTCTCAGCCCAGATCGGGCAGCCTGCCCTGGAGCAGCGCCGCCGGGCCTTCGCGGAACAGAAAGCTGATCTCCTCACTGCCGTAGCGCTTCTCGATGAGCTCGAGGCTCTGCTCGACCACCGCCAGGTCGGCGGGGCGATGCAGATCGGTGCAGGCAGCGTGATAGAGCTCGCGCTCCAGCAGGTCTTCGGCCGCGCGCTGGGGCCGGCGCCCGTATTTGCCGGTGAGCGCCATGCAGTCGAGGAGGCAGGGCACGCCCTGCGCCACCAGGCGCGCGAGCGCCTCCGGCTGCTCCCAAAACCGGCGGTAGCGCTCGGGATGGGCGATCACCGGCAAGATTTGGCGTTGCCGCAGATCGAACAAGCGCTGCTCGATGATGGGCGGAAAATCGCTCTCGTAAAACTCGAGCAGTGCAGCGCGGCCGCCCGGGTAGGGTAGCGCCTGACCGTTCAATAGGCGGCTATACACCAGCTCATCGAAGTAGTGCTCGCTCGACAGCTCGATCGTCGGCACGTTGCTGGCGCCGAGCAGGGGCGTGAAGCGGTCGAAGGCGTCGGTCAGGCCCTGGCGCTCGTTGTCGAACATGCCCGGGCGCATGTGCGGCGTGGCGAACACGCGCGTGAACCCCAGCTTTGCCAGCCCCTCGAGCATGGCGATGCCGTCGGCGGGGGTGCTCGCCCCGTCGTCGATGCCCGGCAGGAAGTGGCAATGCAGATCGATCAACGTGCCCCTCTGTCGCACAGTTCGGCGAGCGCAGCACGTCGGGGGGTGCCGGGTGAGCCGCCCGCCCTCAGAACGAGGCCAGGCGCGGCTGGCCTTCGGTCAGAATGCGGCGGCAGCCGTCGCTCAGCCGGGCATAGTCGGCGTCCTGGGCGTCACCCAGCGCCGAGATCGAGATCTCGAAACCGTCGATCGTCAGCTGGCGTACCTTGGGCCTGTCGCCACGAAAGCCGACCTCGTCGAGGCGGGGATCGTTGGCGGGCAGCGTCGACAGCGCGGCCAGCTCCTCGCACAAGCGCAGGGCGCCCGAGCCGGCCACCAGGCAACCGGTCGCGTCGGCCACCGCCACCGCCGAGAGCCCGCGGTCGCGGCGGGCCTGGTCGAGCAGGCGGCAGAGCGAGACGAAGGTATCGGACGAGCGGCCGTGACGGCGTTCGGTGGCTTCCGGGCGGTAGGACATGGTGCGCTAAGCTTGGTAGACCAGCCGCGGCGCGGACAAATTTCGGGGAGTTACCCCCAGCGCTGCATGCTACGAGACCCCGCGCGCATGGCCGACGACCGCTTTCAACGCCTGGCTGGACAGCGCCGGGTCGTGGTGTGTGCGGGGGCCGGCGGGGTGGGGAAGACGACCGTCGCGGCTGCGCTATCGCTGGCGGCGGCGCGGCGCGGCCGCCGGGTCTTGTGCCTGACCATCGATCCGGCGCGCCGGCTCGCCGACAGTCTCGGCCTGGCACTGAAGCCGGGGGTCGAGGCCGAGGTCGCGCCCGAGCTGCTGGCGACCACCCAGATGACCGAGGGCGGGTCGCTCTCGGTGGCGATGCTCGACCCCAAAAGCACCTTCGACGATTTGGTGCGCCGCCACGCCTCGTCGCCGATCGTCGCCGAGCGCATCCTGCAGAACCAGTTCTACCGTCACGTTTCCACCTCGCTCGCCGGCACCCAATCGTACATGGCGATGGAAAAGGTGCTGAGCGTGCTCAAGTCGGATCGCTACGACTTGATCGTGCTCGATACGCCTCCCACCTCCGAGGCGCTGGATTTCTTGGACGCGCCCGAGCGGCTGGTCGAGGCGCTGGACAGCCCCGCGATGCGCTGGCTGGTGCAGTCCCTGCAGCCCACAGGGGGCATCAGCATGCGCCTGCTCGCGCGCGGCGTGGCGGCGCTGCTGCGCACTATGGGTCGCCTCACCGGGCGCGGTTTTCTCGAAGAGCTGGCGACCTTCGTTGGCGAGCTCAATGAGCTTTTCGGCGGCTTCAAGCAGCGCGCCAACGAGGTCTCGCGCGCCTTTCGAGCCCCGGACTTTGCCTACCTGCTGGTGGCCGCGCCCAGTCCCCTGGCCCTGGAAGAGGTCCGGTTCTTCGCCGAACGCCTGCGCCGGCTGGGCATGCGCGCCGATGCCTTGGTGCTCAACCGCGTGCACCCCGAGTCGGTCAGCCCGCCCTCGCTAGCGGCGCTGGCAGCCGCGCTTCCGTTCGGCTTTCCGGTGGCCGCCGAGCAACTGCTGCGGGCCCAGGCCGACGAGGCCGAGCGGGCCGACAGCGAAGCGCCCGAGCTCGCCAAGGCGCGGCGGCTGTTTCCCGAGCCCGATCTGTGGCTGGTGCCGGTGATGGCCGGTGACGTGCACGGCCTGTCGGATCTGTCCCGCCTCGGCGCCGCGCTGTTGCCCCAGGGCTGACTCGAGCTGGAATCAACAGGAAGGGTGGAAGGGTGAAAGGCTGGGATGGGGGTGCTTGCGACGCGCGGCCCTTCAGCTGACCTGATGCCACCACCCATACCCACGGGAGTCCTGCGAGGGGATGCGAAGCATCTCCTCGCGCACCTTCCACCCTTCCACCCTTCCTGTTTGCTCGCTCCCCGTCTCCCCGCCTCCCCGTTGAATCTGAGGCACTCGAGACGACGGACCGGCCGGCGCGCGAGCTCAGCTGCGCTTTTCGCGCCGCGGCTTGGGCGGCAGTACTTTCTTCGAGCGCTCTTTGTAGAAAACCTGAATCGGAACGCCTTCGAAGCCGAACGTCTTGCGGATCTGATTGATGACGAAGCGCTGGTAGCTGGCCTTGACGTGAGCCGCGCCGCTGGTCATGGCGATGAACTTGGGCGGCGAGCTTTCGGCTTGCGTGACGTAGAAGATGCGCGGCGCGCGCCCGCCATCGGTGGGGGGCGGCTGGCGTTCGATCACCTCCTTGAAGAAGCGATTCAGCTCGGAGGTCGTTACCCGCCGCTCCCACTCGCGCGCGATGTGGGTGGCCTTGGTCACCAGCTCCGACACGCCGCGCCCGGTCTTGGCCGAGAGCTCCATGATCGGCGCGAACTTGGCGAATGTCAGCGTGTCCTCGGCCTGCTGGCGAGCCTTCTTTTGCTCCTCGCGCGAGAGCAGGTCCATCTTGTTCAGAGCGACGATCAGGCCCCGGTTGCGATCCATGCACAGCCCGAGCAGGCGCGCGTCCTGCTCGGCCACGCCTTGCGTCGCGTCGCACAGCAGGATGGCGATCTTGGCGCGCTCCACTGCCTTCAGCGCCTGCATCACGCTCAGCAGCTCCACCTTCTCCTCGACCCGAGCCTTGCGGCGGATGCCGGCCGTGTCGACCAGCCAAAAGGTCTTGCCGTCGTAGGTGATCTTGGCGTCGACAGCGTCGCGCGTGGTGCCTGGTCGGTCGTCGACCAGCGAGCGCTCCTCGCCGCTCAGCCGATTGAAGAGCGAGGATTTGCCTGCATTGGGCCGTCCGACCAGCGCGAGCCGCGGTAGAAAGTCGGACGCCTCCTCGGGCTGATGCACGGGCGGCAGGTGCTGTGTCACCTTCAAGGCCAGCTCGGCCGTGCCGCGCCCGTGCAGGGCCGACACGTTCACCAGCTCCGGCACGCCCAGCGCGAACAGCTCGGTCGCTTGCAGGGCGCGATCGGCGTTATCGACCTTGTTGGCCACGTACACCACCGGCTTGCTGCTCTTGCGCAGCAGCGCGACGGCCTCGCGATCCGGGGTGGTGGGCGGCAGCGTGCCGTCGAGCACGCACACGATCACGTCGGCTTCGGCGATCGCTGCTTCCACGTGGCGCGCGATGCCCTGCTGCATCGGATCACCGCTGGCAGGGTCGAAGCCGCCGGTGTCGACCAGCGTCACCTCGCGACCGGCGAGGTGAGCGGACGCGTAGTGGCGATCGCGGGTGATGCCGGGGGCGTCGTCGACGATGGCCAGCGACTGGCCCGCCAGACGGTTGAACAGCGTGCTCTTGCCGACGTTGGGACGCCCGACCACGGCCACGATCGGCGTCGTCACGACTTGCCTCCGCGGAGCTTGTCGTAGCCCAGCTCGGCCAGCATACGCGGCGTCTCTTTCCAGCGCGGCGTGACGCGCACGAACAGCTCGAGCTTTACCTTGCGCCCGAGCAGCCTACGCAGGCGATTCTCCGCGCCGAGTCGCAGCGTCTTGATCACGGCGCCGCCGGTGCCGACCACGATCTTGCGCTGGCTGACCTTTTCGACGTGAATCGTGGCCTGAATGCGCAGCGGCGCAGCCTTCGCGCCCGGCGCTACTGCCGGCTCGTCGAAGTTGTCGATGCTGACCGCGACAGCGTGCGGAATCTCGCCCTTCAAAGCCAGCAGCGCCTGTTCGCGCACGTACTCGCGCGCGAAGTAGCTGGAGGGCCGGTCGGTCAGCGTATCTTCCGGGTAGCCAGCCTCGCCCTCGGGCAAGAGCTGCGAGATCTCTTCCAGCAGCCGATCGACGCCGTCGTTCTCGAGCGCCGAGATCGGCACCAGGCCCCGGAACGGCACCTCCGCCAGGTAGCTCTGCAGAACTGGCAGCAGCAGGCCCTTGTCGCGCACCGCGTCCACCTTGTTCAGCGCCAGGATGGCCGGCACCTTGGACAGCCACGGCATGCTCTTCAAGAGCTCCGCGTCATCAGGCACCAGCTCGGCCAGGGGCGGGATGGCGTCGCTCTTCGTCTTCTTCTTGACCAGCTTGATGGCGGTCGTGGCGTCGCTCACGAACACCACCACGTCGGCGCTCTCGGCCGCCGAGAGCGCCGAAGCGTTCATGCGCGAGCCGAGCTCGGTCTTCGGACGATGGATGCCGGGCGTGTCCAGGAAGGCGAGCTCGGCCCCGTCGCGCCGCACCACGCCGAGCAGCGCGTCGCGCGTCGTTTGCGGCAACGGCGATACGATCGCCAGCCGCTCCCCCAAGATCTGGTTGAGCAAGGTGGACTTGCCGACGTTGGAACGACCAACGATCGCTACCGTTCCGGCGCGCATCAGGCGTGGCTCATGGTGAAAAAGGATCCGCCTATTCCCAGAAGATCGGGGCTCGCGCAAGTTGCCTCCGCCCGATTGCGGGGCTACGGCGGCCTCTTGCGCCGAAATTGGCTCGTAGGCCTCGCGCTCGCCCTCGCCGTTTCCGCTCTGATCGGGGGCGTTAGCAGCGGCGCACTGTGGGAGCCGCACGAGGTCACGGTCGCGGAGCTGTCCCGTCGTATTGGCCACAATCTGCTGGGCGGCGTGGGCCTGGCCTTACCAGGGGCAGACAACAGCGTGCCGATCCGGGCCGACCTGGGCCGCGGTGAGCTGCCTTTCACTGCAGCCGCGCTCGGCCTGCGCCTGTTCGGGCTATCCAGCTGGGCTGGACGCCTGCCGCTCGCTGCGTGCGCCCTGCTGGGCCTGGTAGCGCTCTACGCCGCGCTGGTCCGGCTGTGGGATCGCCGAGCCGCCCTCTACGGCGTGCTGATCTTGGCCACCACCCCGCTCTACTTCCTGCAGGCTCGCACGCTGCTCGGCGACGCCGTGACGCTGGCCAGCTTCGTCACGGCGTGGGCCGGCCTGGCCGTCGCCACGCTCGCGCCCGAGCAGTCGCCGCGCGCGCGCTGCGGCTTCGCGCTGCTCGGTGCGCTGGGGCTCTATGCCGGCTTCTGGTGCCGCGGTCCGATCGTCAGCGTGGCAGTACCGGCCGGTGCGATCGCGATCACGGCGCTAGCTGCGGGAGCGCCGCGCGGGCTTCAGCGCGCCCTGGCCCTGGGAGCAGCTGTGGTCGCTGCGCTCGCCTTGCTGGTCGGCTTGCAGGCCATCTCGCTGGCGCGCGCGACAGGCGAGTACTCCGTCTTCGTCGGCAGCGCGCTCGCCGCGCCAGCGCAGCTGCCGACCTTCGAGTCGCCCTTCGCGGCTCTCGCGCATGCCTGCTTCCCCTGGAGCGCGCTCGCGCCGCTCGCGCTGGCGCTGCCTTGGCGCGCCGGCCTAGACCCGGCCGACCGCGCGCGATCGCAGGTGATTTTGGCTGCGGCGCTGACGCTCGTGGCCAGCCTGGTGGCATGCGGCTGGCTCGCGGCCAGCGTCTCCCCGTGCTTGCCGGCGGGCGGCGCGTGCTTTGCGATCTTGGTGGCGCTCGCGCTCGCCGAGCTGGAAGATGGCCGGCTGGGCTCGCCGTTGCTCGGCGTCGCAGTAGCCGCGCTCGCGGTCATGCTGGCCTTCGATCTCCACGGTTACCCGGAGAAGGTGCTGGCTGGCTACGGCCTCGGCGGCGTCACGCTTCCGGAGACGCTCGAGCCGCTCTCGGGCAAGCTATGGCTGGCGAGCGGCCTCGTGCTCGCGCTGGTCAGCGTGCTGTGTCTGAGCGAGCGCGAGGTGGCGGGACAGCGACTGCCACGCTTCGAGCGCCAAGAGTACACGGGCGTCCTGACCAGCGTACAGCGAGCTTGGGACGGCAATCTGGTGTTCGCGCTGCTGGTGATGGAGGCAGGGCTAGTCGGCTTTCTGCTGCTGTCGGCCATCAGCGAGCGCGTGGTGCCGCTGCCGCAGCTCGAGAGCTTTGGCTCGTTCACGCGGCGGCTGGTCGCGCTGTCTGCCGTCGCGGTGCCGCTCGGCGTGCTGGTGCCCCTCGGGGCCATGCTGCTGCGTGACCTGGGGCGCGTCGCCTTCTCGGCGTCGTGGCCCAGTCGGCTGCGCCTGCTTTCGCCCACGCGCGCCCAGGGCATCTTGTGCGTCGGTGCTCTCATCGGGCTCGCTGCGAGCGCGGGCTTTTATCCGCTATTTTCACGGCAAATCTCCCCCGGCGAGGTCTTCCAGCGCTACCGGGAGCTGCGCCGCGACGGCGAGTCACTCGGCATGCTGGCGCAAGAAGCTGCGTCAGCGCGCTACCAAGGCGGAGCTTTCGCCACCACGCTCGCCGACGCGGACGCGGCCCTCTCCTGGCTCAGCGGCGGCAGCGAAGCTCGACGGCGCTGGCTCGTGCTGCGCAAGTCGGACCTGCCCGAGCTGAACGCTCGCTTTCGGGCCCAGCAGGCCCACAACCTGCCGATCCTCGACGCCCGTTCGAGCGAGCTGCTGCTCGCCTCCGATCGCCTCGCGCGCGGCGAGCGGGACGAAAACCCGCTCGCCTCCTTCTTGCTCGATAGTCCTCCCAAGCCAGACCACGTCCTTCACGCCGTGCTGGAGGACAAGCTCGAGCTGCTGGGCTGGAGCCTCATGTCTGCGCGTGGCCCGGAGACGAGCCTCACGCCTTCGACCAGCTACCAGGTGGTCGTCTTCTACCGAGTGCTCGCCCCGCTGCACGGAGCCTGGCAGGCGTTCGTTCACCTCGACGGATTGCAGCGGCGCTTCAACGCCGATCACGAGCTGCTGGAGGGGAAGTATCCGCTGTCACTCTGGCGACAGGGCGACGTGGTGGCCGATCGCGCGGAGGTGGTGCTCGAGCCCAACTTCTCTCCCGGGCGCTATCGCCTCTACTTCGGTCTATTCTCGGCGGCGCGTCGGCTGAAGGTCACCGAGGGGGTCGCCGAGGACGACAGGATCGCAGCGGGAACGCTGCAAGTCCGGTAACCGTTCGACTTTTCGAGCGTGACAGCCACCCCGTGCAGGGTTAGAGCCATCCCGTGAGCGACGAGCAGCCCAAGCCGTCGGAGCGACCACCAGTGTCGGATCGACGCGGCTCGGACCGGATCGAGGTCACGTGGTCGGTGGACTGCGAGTCCAAGGACACGTTCCTCTACGCGAGCATCGCCAACATCTCGGAGTTCGGCATCTTCGTCCGTACCCATGAGCCGCTCGAGGTCGGAACCCGGCTCGTTTTGCGCTTTGCCTCCCCCGATTCGGACGAGCCGTTCGTCCTTCACGGTCAGGTGCAGTGGGTCAACGCCGTGCGCATGCTGGCCGACAACCCCAATCCGGGCATGGGCATCCGCTTTGTCGAGCTGACGCTCGACGCCCGCAGCCGCCTGATCGATACCGTTCGCACCATCGCGTATGTGCGTGACAATCTGAACTAACACCGGGATTTCCCGTGCGAAACAGCGTTCGCGGTCCCAAATGCGCTGTTTTTACTGACGAAAGCGTGACGACAGGCTAGCCCCGGGCTGCTAGAGTCCGCGCCGCATGCTGCCCCGGTTTGCCGCCGACTACCGAACCCTGCTTTGGACCATGGTCCTCGCGCCTGGCCTGGTAGCACTTCAGTTCGCCCGTCCGGACCTGGTCCCCTACCTGTTCTGGGTTAGTTGTTACCTGGCGCTGGCGTGTGGCGTCATCGCTCACAACCACAAC
>DATDEV010000358.1:0-14278 GCA_036522995.1 Polyangiaceae bacterium | reverse complement strand
GCTCCCAGCTTCGAGCTGGCTGTCCAGGCGGGGGCCGCGGTCGACTTCGAGCCCACGGCGGGCTACTCCCCGCGCTGCGACGCGGCAGGTCAGGTCGCGCCGCGCGTATTCGTGACGACCCCGAACACCGATGCGCCGGTCGCCGCCCTCCAGCAATTGCTTGGCTGAGCGCCCGCCGCCGATGCGCCGCGCGAGCTCGAGCTGCGTTACGCCCTGGCCGCCGGGACGAAGTCTCGCGAGCAAGGGACGCTGCGCTGGGGCCAGCTGCGCGATTCCGACCCGTTCGTGGGCTCGCTCACCGGCACGCCGCAGCCCAACCACGCCGTGGCCTTTGCCTTGCCGGTGCCGTGAGCGGCGGGTGAGCGGCGGGCGCTCAGCCAAGCAATTCCTGGAGGGCGGCGACCGACGCATCGGTGTTCGGGGTCGTCACGAACACGCGCGGCGCGACCTGACCTGCCGCGTCGCAGCGCGGGGAGTAGCCCGCCGTGGGCTCGAAGTCGACCGCGGCCCCCGCCTGGACAGCCAGCTCGAAGCTGGGAGCGCCCGGACCATCGAAGGCCAGCGCATCTACCTTGATCTTGCGCTGGCCGCGCTCGGTGTTCACCAGCACTGCCGTGATGCGGTCGCGGCCGATGGCGCGTACGACGCTCGAAGCGTCGAGCTGCACGAGCTCCACGGGCCCCTGCAGCTGCTCGACCAGGCGCTGAGCGTAGCGCCCCGCGCCGACCAAGGCGATGCGGCTGCCGATCAGCACATCGCTGTGCCACGCCAAGAGCGCGGCGCGCGCCGAGAAGATCCCGGGCAAGTCGTTGTTCGGAAAAGCAGGCACCGCGTCGTGGCGGCCGGTCGCCAGCAGCACTGCGCTCGAGCGCGCCACCCAGGTGCGCTCCGGCCCCACCAAGAGTGCGGTCACTCGTTCGCTCCCATCGTCCGGCTCGCGCGACAGCGACAGCACGCTGGTGCGCTCGAGCAGGCGTGCGCCTCGCTCGCGTGCTCGGCGCGCCAGCGCCTCGGCCCGCTTGGGCTCGAGCGCGCAGGCAGCGCCGCCCAGCACGGCACCGTCGTCGACCAGCGTTGCCAATGGGCCGAAGCGGGCGGCAGCTTCGAGCCCGGCACGGCCACCACCGACGATCAACAGCGGTAGCTCGAGTCGCTCCGCCGGCCGGGCAGGCAGCGCACTGTCCGGCAGTCGCCCGAGCCCGGCGACGCGCCGCGCGAAGCTGCCCAGCAGCGAGCCCATGCCCGGCACCCCTGCCATCAGCTTGTGATGATCGACGCCCTGCGGGAACAGGAAATCGCTGGCCGCCAGCAGATCGGTGCGGCGCGTGCCGAGCACGTTCTGGGTCTCCACCCGCTCGCCGCCGCGGACCAGCGTGCGGCACGCGGCCTGATTCGGCTGCCCGTCGACGCGCACCAGACACCCCTCACAAGCGCCGCGCAAGCAGTAGGGGCCGCGCGGGCGGTGCAGCTTGGGGCTGCGCGAGAGCAGCAGGCGATCGGCCGCGATCAGCGCCAGCGCCAGCGGCTCGCCACGGCGTGCGATGACGTCGTGACCGTCGTGCGACAGCTCGACGGCGTCGCTGGGCTCGCCCAGGCGTGTGGCCAAGCCGCGAGACTGGCAGACCGGGCTGCCTGGAGGCAAGATGCGGCGTGCCCGAAAGCGTCGCGCAGCGCGTTGCCCTGCTGGGAGGGAGCTTCGATCCCCCGCACGTCGCGCATGTGCTGCTGGCGCAGTACGTGCTCTTGACCGGTGCGGTCGACCGCGTGCTGGTGGTGCCGGTTTGCGAGCACGCCTTCGGCAAGCGCCTGGCGCCGTTCGCCGATCGCGTGGCGCTGTGCGAGCTGGCCTTCGCCAGCGTGCGTCACGTGAGGGTGTCGCGCATCGAAGAGGAGCTGCCTCATCCGAACCGCACGCTGGCCACGCTCGAGCGCTTGAAGCAGCAGCACCCCCAGGACAGCTTGCGGCTGCTCGTCGGCAGCGACGTGCTGGCAGACGCGGCCAAATGGCACGCTTTCGACGCCGTGGTGAGCCTGGCGCCGTTGCTGGTCGTGCCGCGGCCCGGTCACGAAGGGGCGGGCCCCGTGCTGATGCCCGACGTGTCCTCGACTCAGGTGCGTGAGCTGCTGGCGCGTCGTGACGCGGCTGCGCTGCGAGAGCTGGGCGCGCTCGTGCCTCACGACGTGCTGGACTACGCGCTGGAGAACCAGCTGTACGCTGGCTGACGGCAGCAAATTCTCCAAGGAAATCGAAGTCGCTGACAGTAGTGCTAGGCTAGCCTGCCTTGGATCTTCGCACCCGAACGTCGCTGTTTTGCGGTGTGTTGGGGCTCGCCATCGCGGTTTCGATTTTGCTGCGCGGGCGACCCAACCGGCCGCGGCTATTCTTCGCGGCGCTCGCGGGCGACACCGGCCTCTGGTATCTGGCGCAATGGCTCTACCACAGCGGCCGCAGCGATCTGTGGGCGCGCTGGACGGCGGTGCTGGCGGTGTTTCTGCCGCAGTTCGCCCTGCACCTGTTCGAGGCCATCATACCGGAGCCGAATCGGCGCTCGATGCTGCTGCGCGTCGCCACCATCTTGCTGGCGCCGATGCTGGTGTTGGTGCTCACGGAGCATCGCCATGGCCTGGTGCGCGGTCTGGTGTTCTTGTACGTCTTTGGCCTGTTTGCTGCAGGGCTGTTTCGGCTAGCGCGGCGTGGTGAGCGCAGCGGCTCGCGTGCGGTGCAGCGACGGGTGCGGTTTCTGGTGCTGATCGGCGCGCTCGCTACCTGCTTCAGCCTGGCCGACTTCTTGTGGTTCGTCGGTGCGCCGCTGCCGCCGGTCAGCGCCGTGCTCAGCATCGTGTTCCTGTTCGTGCTGTCCGAGTCGCTGACGCGCGAGCGACTGGTCGACTTGTACGACATCTTGGGTCAGCTGCTGGTGTCGACCGCGCTGGCCTTCGCCATGGGCGGCATCTTCTACGTGTTCGTGGTGCTGCTCGGCGGCTTCGACACCATGTATCTCGGCGCGATTCTGGCGGCGATCGTCATCTTGCTGCTGTTCGAGCCGCTCCGCTCCAAGGCCGAGGACTACACGCACAAGGTGTTCTTTCGCGAGCGCGTCGACCTGGAACGCGCCATCGCCAAGGCGCGCGCCGTGCTCGTGCACACGCTGCAAGTGGCTGAAATGCAGCAGATCGTGATCTCGGTGCTGGAGGAGTCCCGGCGCGCCACCGGCGCGGCCATCTACCTGCAAAATCCGCTCGGTTCCGACTTCGTGCTCGGTAGCGGCTTCGGGCCGGCGGCGCCGGCGCGCATCGAGCTGGCGGCGGCGCATCCGCTGGCGGAGCGCTTGAGTCAGGGCGGCGCGCTGCTATTCGAGGACGTTGCGCATCAGGTGCTGGAGCATCGTCGTTCGGGTCGGACACGCGAGGCGGAGGCCGACGAGCGCCTGCTCAGCTCGGCTCAGCTGCTTGGGCCATTTCGCACCGGCGTGTGCCTGGGCATCTGGGGTGAACGTCGCGAGCTGCTCGGCCTGCTGCTGGTGGTGGACGATCGCGTGCGTGATGCGTTTTCTACCGACGAAGGCGTGCTGCTCGAGTCACTGGCGGTGCAGGTCGGTGTGGTGATCGACAACTCACGTCAGTATCGGCGCATGCAGGAGCGCGATCGCCTGGCTGCGCTCGGGCAGATGGCGGCGGGCCTGGCCCACGAGGTGAAGAACCCGCTCGGGGCCATCAAGGGCGCTGCTCAGCTGCTGAGCGATCCGGGGGATCACTCGCACTCGCGCCACGCGGCCATCGAGCAGGAGTTCGTTGGCATCATCCTGGAGGAGGTCGAGCGACTGGATCGCGTGGTGGGCTCTGTGCTCGACTACGCGCGCCCCTCCAAGGGCGAGCTGGGCGCCGTGAACGTGAACGCCGTGGTGCGCCGCACCGTCACGGTGCTGGCCTCGGACCGTGCCGAGGACTGCGAAATCGTCACCGAGCTGGGTGACGACCTGCCGCTGGTGCGGGCAGACGCCGAGCAGCTGCGCCAGGTGCTGATCAACCTGGTGCGGAACGCGGTGCAGGCCATGGGCGGGAAGGGGACGGTCAGCGTCGGCACCGCTACCTTCACCGAGCCGTCCAGCGCGGTGGCCGGCTCGGCCGCAGGTACGTGGGTGGAGGTGTCGGTGCGCGACCGCGGGCCGGGCATCGCCCCGCAGGTGCTCAAAAACTTGTTCGTACCTTTTTTCACCACCAAAGAGCGCGGAACCGGCCTGGGGCTGGCTATCAGCCAGCGTATGGTCGAGGATATGGGTGGCCGCATCGAGGTGGTGTCGCACCTTGGCGACGGCGCCACCTTCAGCGTGCGCCTTCCGGCTGCAGAACAGCACGGGCTTCGGGCCGGTCAGCCCCTTGCTACTGCTACCAGCCCGGACGCCGGGGTAGGGTTGGCCGGAGCCCCGACCGACACCGACCTGGCACGAGCCCCCGCGATCCGGCTCCAGCGTGAGAACGATTTGACCGTATCTGGCTCAAAGTCCTAAAGTTTTTAGACCCGCGCCGTCTGAATGGCGAGGCCCACCTCGTTCAACCCCCATGGTTCCTAGACACGCGCAGCCCAGTCCCGGCGACGCCAAGAACGAGCCTCGCTATGCGCTCCGTTTCATCTCTGGCAAATACCAGGGCGGCGAGTACCCGCTCGCCGAAGGTCAGGAGATCGTGATCGGGCGCTCCAGCGAGCTCGACATGGTGCTGGTCGAGGAGATGGTGTCGCGCAAGCACGCGCGCATCGCGCTCAGCGAAGGCACCATCAGCATCGAGGACATGGGCTCCACCAACGGCACGTTCGTCAACGGCGAGAAGGTGCAGCAGGGCACGCTCCGCGAAGGCGATCGCGTACTGATCGGTACCAACATCCTGAAGGTCGTCTCGGCGCCGCAGGACGCCGAGGCGCGCGCCAACCTCAAGGCCATGGCCGTAGGTCGCGTGACCGCCAAGCAACACCAGCCCAGTCGCTCCGCCGAAGAAGCGCCGCGCATGTCGGGCAACCTGGAGGAGATCCCGCTGCCCGACTTGCTCCAGCTGTTCGGTACGTCGCGCAAGGCGGGCGTACTGGTGCTGCGCTCGGCGGGTCGTGAAGGTCGCATCTACTTGAACGACGGCCGCATCCGCTTCGCTACCTTCGACGGCGCAACGCATGTGGCGCCGCTAAAGGCCCTCTACCGCATGCTCGGCTGGCAAAGCGGGTCCTTCGCGCTCGATCCGCCCGACACTCGCACGTTCGAAGGCAGCATCGACGTGAGCGCGCAAGAAGTGCTGATGGAGGGCTTTCGTCAGCAAGACGAGCTCGGGGAACTGCGCGCCAAGCTGCCGGGCGGCGGCAGCGGGCGCCTGGCGCTCAAGCTGCCGCTCACCGTGCACCTGCGCGAGCTGGACGACGCCGACCTCGATGCGCTCGAGGCAGCGCTCAACGCTGACAGCTTCGACGCCATCCTGGATGCGGCGTCTGGCGCCGATCTGGAGACGGCCGAAGCCGTGATCTCGCTACTGCAGCGTGGCTACTTGAAGCCTGCCTAGCGCGCGAGCGGCGCAGGCCCGCCCCTCAGTCGGAGGCGGCGGGTGCAGCCGGGGCAACGGCAGCCGGGGCCGGAGCCTGGTGACCAGCACCGGGCTCGCCCTGTCCCAGCGGTGTGCGCCGCGACAGCTTGGGCGCTAGCGCCTTCAGCTTGCCCAGCAGCTCCGGGTCGTTCTCGGCCATCGCCGCTTCGCGCAGCGTTCGACTGAGAGCTGGCCAGGTCTCCTTGCGCTTGCTCAACGCTTCCAGCTCGCCGAACGCGACCTTGCGCACGGGCAGGGCTCCGAACTGCAAGAACTGGCTGAGATAGCGCAGCGAGGCGCGATTGACGCGCGAGTACGACTGCATCACCTGCATGCTCGGATCGAGGGGCGGCGGCGGCTCGCCCGGCTTTCCCTTGTCGCCGGGCTTGCCGGCGCTGGCGAAGCTCGAGGGCATGGCGCGAGGTTTGACCATGGCGCTCATCGCGCCCGGCGGCAGCTTGCTCGGCGAGCGTCCGCTCGAAGCGGGGGCCAGCTTGTGCTCGGCCTGCATCTTTTCCATCGAAGCCAGGCGCAGCTTTTCCGACGCGTTTTCGGTCGCCAGGGCGAGCTCGGCGGCAGCGTGGATGAGCACGGCTGCAGGCTCGGGCTTGGCCACCGCTGCCTTCAACGTGGTGAGACTGGCGGCAGCCGTCTTGCATAGCTCGAGCGTGGCGGCCTCCTTCGCCAGCGGATCGCAGGCGGGCAAGTCGGCCTGCTCGGCCCAGCGCTTGGTCCAGTCCTTGAGCGCGGCATCGAGCTTCTGCCCGTCTGCGAAGCGATCGCCTTGCGGCTTCTTCTTGGTCGCGTCGGCTTCCGGCTTTTCCGCCTTGGCCTTCGCGTCCTCGCTCTTCTTCTTGCTACAGCCAACGAGCGTTAGTCCGAGGCTACTCGCCAAGAGCAGTGCCCCGACCGTTCCCACACGACGTCGCCAAGACCTGTGCGTCACTAGAAAACTCCTCGCCACTGGGGGGAATAGAACCCGAAGAACGCGGTCACTTCTTGCATGAAATCGAGCATGCCCTGATAGCTTTTTACTCGACTCACGAACCGCTGGTCCTTGACCATCGGCCGCCCGTCCGGATCCCGTACGTAGATCAACGCTCCCGTCAGCGGATCTGTTCCCGCCGGATCGACCTCGTAGGCCCGCGTGGTGAGCACGTTCATCCAGTCGATCATGCGAGCGGCAATGCCCCGATCGACCATGGCGCCGTCGATCAGCTCGCTGCCGTGGCGATGCGCGATATAAGTCTGGCCGCTCAGCGGGTCGAGCCAGGTTGCCTGCTCGGCGGCCGGGAAAATCGGATCCGAGTTGGTACCGAGGCGATAGATACGCATCAGGTCGATCCAGTCGGCCTTCCAGCTCTCGGGCAGGTTCAGGAACGCCGTGAAGGCGATGAACTTTTGCACCTCGAAACCCAGCTCGGGATCGATGGCCAGCGACTCCGTCGGCGCCTCGTCATCGATGACCTCGCCTGACGGGAAGACCTTGCACACCGTCGAGCCAGAGCGCCGCCAGCAAACCTCGGGACCGTCTGCCGGCCAGAAGGAACGGAAGCCCATGGTGTCGGTGGGCAGCAGCTCGCGGTCGCGTACCGGCACCCCGTCGCTCGACTCCACACGCCAGGCCAGGCCGCTCTGATCCTCGGACAGCGCGCTGGCCAGCAGGCGGCGCACGCCTTCCGGGAACATGGTGGCGAAGCTGATGTTGCGATAGCGGCCGTCGACGAAATCGTCGCGGCTGGCGCTCACGAAGTTGTCGGCGCACTCGGTGAGCGTGTCGGCGACGAGCGTCTTGTCGTAATAGGAGCCGACCCAGGCGTCGTACTGGGACGAATAGTAACCCTTGGTGTTGTCGAACTCGTTGAACAACGGGCGACCGCCCACCGCCAGGCTCGAGCCGATCTGCTGCCAACCATCGGGCACCACCAGACTGAGCGGTTGGGTCAGCGGCATCTGCCGGTTGATCGACAGCTGTTGATCGGTCGAGCGCAGCACCAGGCGCGCCAGGGGATCGAAACCACTGTCACTGAAATGATCGCCGTTGTTGGGCCGCGTCAGGATGCGCGTGAAATGATCGAACACCATCGACGCAGCCAGCGCGTTGGCCTTCAGGATGCCGTCGGCCTCGGGCGTGACCGTCGTGAGGTCGAGCAAGTTGGTGCCGGCGAACAGCTCGTTGTACAGACCGTAGCCCTTGGCTAGCTCCTTGAGCTTCTGGTTGTAGCGCCGGTAGGCGCCCATGAACGCGGTTTTGAGGCTGAAATCAGCGCGGTTGCGGCGGTAGTTCGTCCACAGGTGCGCGTCCTCGTACGAGTTGATCAAGAAGTTCGTGACCTCGTAGGCGTCGGCGCCGTTGTCGTTGCGCCAGACTGCCGCGTTGCCGTTGTCGGCGTAGTTGTCGGTGGCGAACATGTACGGGTGGCGCACGCGGCCGAGTGCGTCGAACTTGCGCTCGGCTCCACCGAAGGCACCGAACGACTGCTGAAAGCCGGGCTCCTCCAACTCGAGCTCGGAGTAGGCGACGTAGTCGTTGGCGATGCCTTCGCACTTGGTGCCGTTGACGATGCCGCCGTCCAGTACCGCGCTGTAAACGCCGTCGCGGTCCGCGTCGTAACTCGCAGGAGGCGACGTGTCGGCCTCGCGGCAATTGCGCGTCAAACCCATGCGCTGTCCGAGCAGCGAGTAGTGATAGAAGTTACTGTCGTCGCGGGGTTCGGTGTACCAAGGCCCGCTCAAGCCGCCGAAGTTCGAGTCGATCAGGGACGAGACGGTGGTGCCTTTGGGCGTGCAGGTGCGGCTGCCCTCGTTATTGGGGACGCAGCGCACGTCGTCATCGTCGATTACGTCCGCGATGTCCGCGTAGGCGAAGCGGATGGCGGCGCGATCGTAGGCGCCGATACCCAGCGTGTCCTGGGTCAGGTCGCCGGGATAGTCCATGGCCGTGGTGTGGCTCCAGCGCCAAATCAGGCCCTGGCGCTCGGTTTCGGTGATCGGATCACGCCAGCGTGGGCCGACGCAGCTCTCGCCGTCGCCCGTGACCTCGGCGCAGTACGCGGTCTCCTCGCCGTCGCGCGTGCGCAGCTGCCAGTACTGCGGATGGTAGTTCAGGGCGTCGAACGAGCCGGTGAACACATGGCGCAAGCCCATCGAGTGACCCATTTCGTGCAGCATCACGCCCTCGGTCAGGTGGCGACGGATGTAGTCGTACCAACGGTCGTTGCGCGTCTGGATGTCCGACGCGCTGGGCTCGGCCGGCAGCGGGAATTTTTCGGCCATGATCTGCGCCCAATCGTCGACGCTCGACGGATCGGGACCGGCCAGCATGCAGCGCCCGTCTGCGGCCAGCAGCTCCTCCTGCAGGTGCATGAGCTGGCTGTGGAAGGCCACCGCGTTGCCTCGCAGGGGTGACGCGAGATCGAGCGTGGCGTCCGAGGTCGGCGCCGCCTTCAAGCCGGCCAGGCGCTGGTAGCTCTTGGTGGTGAGCTGCGTCTCGAGGGCGGAGCCGCGCACGGAGAGCAGTCGGCCCTGCAGCGCAGCCGTGCCCGAGCCGAGCGCGCTCTCGCCGAATTTCAGGCGCGTCTGCTCGCTGGCCCAATCGACGAGCGCCGCTTGGCCGAGATTCGGCATGGCGGTCAGGCTCGGGCCCTGCTGGAGGCTGCGGTCGAAGCCAGCCAGGCGAGCATTGACCTGCTTTTCGACCAGTAGCGGCGTCGTGAGCTGCCGCGCCGTTGTCTGGCGCGTTGCGCTCGACAGGTGGTCGCTCAGGTAGCGGCCGGTCGAAACGTCCTGGTTGCTGATCTCACCCAGGTACCAGCGCATCTTGTCGACCGTGAGCTGCGTGATGTACGCCGTGGTGTCGTCCCAGACGTTGACGCTGGCAGCCACGACCTCGCCGGTGAGCGGATCGATCGCGTCGGCCAGGATGCCCCACGGCGCAGGCTCTTGCGGCGTCTTGATGACGTTGGCCATGTTGTAACGGAGGTCACCCACGCGTGCCAGCAGGCCTGGCGAGCCGCACGCCGCGTCGTCGTCGGTCGTTACTGGGTTGTGGCAAAGCACGAACACGCGGGGCGACGCCTCTTCGGCCTCGGCCTGCCCGGTGGGATAAATCTTGCGACACGCGTCCATTTCGTCGGTGGTAGGCGCAGACCCGGCTTGCGAGGTGCGCACACACTCGGCGTAGCGACCCGTCTGCACCGCGTGGCGCATCGCTCCGTCCCACTGCGCGAGCGCGCTGGAAATGCTCTCGAACAGCTGCGGATCGCTGTCAGGCCCATAATAGTAGGGGATGGTGCGCAGCTCGCGCGCGCGGAAAGGCAGGGTGCAGGCGTGCGTGAAGCGGTCGCAGCGCGAGCCAGCGCCGGCTGCTTCGCACTCGTCGGCCGTGCCGGTGATGGGCGGCGTGTCGCGATCGGGATCGGCTCCGACGGGCGTCGTTTCTTGCGTGTTGCACGGGATGAGCTCGCCGTCCTCGCTCGTCGCGTGCGAGCGTCGCCAGATGTTGTGACGCGAGGCGAAGCGGTACTGTCGATCGTCGACCAGTCCGTACTCGCGGTCGTAGCCGAGGCGGTCGTTCGTGAACAAACCGAACATACCCATGCGGGTGCCGTCCCAGTCGACAGGCTGGTAGTCGCGATCCTCCACGCGCCGGAACGACAGCCGCAGCTTCAGCTCGACCGGGTTGCAGTCGGCGGCCGGATAGCCGCCGCCCAGCACGTCCGGTGAGAAGAAGCAGGCCGGAAAGCTGCCGTATGGGGTGTGCATGATCTCGGGCGTCACGAACACCTTGTTGGTGATGTCGAAGTAGCCGGCGTCGGAGTCGAACACCGGCGCGTCGGGATTTTCCGGGTCCTCGACCTGGTAGGCCACCGGCTCGTACGTGAGCGGGTTGTCGGCGAAGACCCGAATCGCGGCCAGGGTGTCGAGCTCGTAGGCGCTGGTGATCAGGTTCTGCGACCAGTCGACGCGCATGAACTCACGCTGGTACCAGGGCCGATCCGAATCATTTTCTACGACGACGTTCAGCTCCTCGCCGGTCTGCGGGTTGTAGTCACGCTGGACGTCGAAGTGCTTCTCGATCTTGAACGCGGCGGCGATCTGCCCGGTGTCGGTGCGCTCCAGCCCGCGGCCCGTAGTGCCTTCGATGCGCTCGTAGCCCAGGCGGGCGATCAGCAGCTCTTCGGTGATCTCCCAACGCACGCGAGCCGTCGTTTGCGCGTAGCTGGCGGTGAAGAGGCCGCTCTGTGCCGCTCCGTAGTCGGCGTCGGCGACGGTGGGCCGGTAGTAGAACTCCGGATCGTCGTCATCTTGCGTCAGAGACGCTCCCACGAAGAAGCTCTTCTCCAGCGCGTTGGCCTGGACGCGATTGATAGGTTCTCGCTCGCTGGCGCAACTGCTCAGCAGGGGCAGGAGGCACAGGGCGTTCCACCAACGAAATCGACGGATCATGCAGCAGCTCCTCGCGCGCGATGCCCGTGCTGGGCGACCCGCGCCGTCGGCAGCTTACCGCGAAGCTGTAGCGAGGGCCGTTACCTTTTCGCCTCGAAAGCGTTGGAAAACCGGCGCCTTGAGCACGCTCGAGCTCTGCCCGGCTACTCCAGGCGCACTTCTACCGCGCGGGCGTGCCCGTCGAGCCCCTCGGCACGGGCAAAGGTGGCGATCGGCGCCGCCTGGGCAGCCAGGGCAGCCGGCTCGTACGTGATGAGCGAGGTCCGCGACAGGAAGTGATACACGCCGAGGGGCGAGCCGTAGCGCACCGCGCCACCGGTCGGGAGCACGTGCGAGGGACCGGCCACGTAGTCGCCCGCAGCTTCGGGCGTCATCGGACCGACGAAGATCGCCCCCGCGCGCAGCACGCCGCGCGCGATGGCTTCGGGTGCTTCGGTGTGCACGGCTACGTGCTCGGCGGCGAGCAGTGTCGCCACGCGCGGCAGCTCCGACTGCTCGTGCACCACGAGCGCGAGGCCATTGGCGAGCAGCGATGCTTCGGCGATCGCGCGCCGCGGCAGATCTGCTAGCTGCCGCGACAGCTCTTGGCGCACGCGCTCCACGAAGGTCTCGCTGCGGCAGAGCAGCAGCGCGTATGCCGCCTCGTCGTGCTCGGCCTGCGAGATCAGATCCGCGGCGACCCAGCGCGGGTTGGCTTGGTCGTCGGCGATGACCAGGATCTCGCTCGGACCTGCCAGGCTGTCGATATCGACCTCGCCGAACACCAGGCGCTTGGCGGCCGTGACGTACAGATTTCCGGGACCGACGATCTTGTCCACGCGCGGCACGCTCTCGGTGCCGTAGGCCAAAGCTGCGATGGCTTGCGCGCCGCCGGCGTCCAAGATCGCGGTAACACCGGCCAAATGCGCGGCAGCGCGCACCTCGAGGCTGACCTGAGGACAGGCGAGAATCACCTCCGCCACGCCCGCGACTCGCGCCGGAATGGCGGTCATCAGCACGCTCGAGGGATAATTGGCTTTGCCGCCCGGTGCGTAGACACCGGCGCTGCTCACGGGCAGTACGCGGTTTTCGAGCGTGATACCGCCTTCGCTGTACGAAAAGCCGAGCAGGTGCTGGCGCTGCTCCTCGTGGAAGCGACGCACGCGCGTCGCCGACAGCTCGAGCGCGCCGCGCACCGCCTCGGGCAGCGCTGCCAGCGCGGCGGCGCCCCCGTAGTCGCGGCTGAGCAGCTGCGCAGGCGTGCGCCGCTCGAACTTTTCGACGTAGCCGAGCACGGCGCGATCGCCGCCGCTGCGCACCGCGCTCAGGATTTCCTGCACCACCGGCTCGACCTTGCCGAGATCGCTGTCGCCGCGCCGCGCCAGGTGCGCGAGCGCCGCCGAGAACTCAGGACTCTGCGCTGCGACGGAACGGTAGGTGAAACTCATGGCTGCTCTCCTGCATGCCCTTCGAATCGCCGGCGCGCACGCCGGGCGGGCTTGCCGGAGCGCGAAGTTCAGCTCAGGTCCAATGACCCGCCTTCAAGGCGGCCGGATCGTACTCGCGAATCTTGGGGCCGAGCGCCTCGCGGAAGACCTGCTCGTCATCGACGTCCAAATCGCGCTCGGGAAAGCCCTTGGCGACCTCCATGCCGATCGCCAAAATGCGTAGGAACATCGCGAAGCTCGAGGCGCACAGCCGGGGCTTCCACTGCTCGGTGCCGTTGAGCGCCGTGTAGACGTGGCAGTCGCCTTCGGCGTCAGCGGTCGCGGTGTCCAGGAAGTACGGATCCCCGAGCAGGGTGCTGTGGCCAATGATGACCCAGCTGCTGCGCCAGCCTTGCGGGCCGGTCTGGCCCTGAGCGCGGGATTGCCCGTCCTCCAGCAGCGAGAAACCGCATTGCTCGTCGACGAGCTTGGCCGCAGGCACCAGCCGCACTCGCTCGACCGGTGTCACCGTCTCGAGGTCGACGGGGTCGCACGCCAGCAAGAACTCGCGGAAGCGACGCGGAATGCGCAGCTTGGAGCGCAGCGCCTCGACGACGGAGGCCTCCGCCTTGCCAAACTGAACGGGCACTCTCCGACGCTCGAAGGAATTTCGCAGCGCTGAAATCGACTCAGCCAGATCGCTGTCCAAGGCTTCCGAAACCCTCCCGGATTGCCCGGAGGTGGTGAGACTCGCCAGCCGTTTGGCCAGCGCCACTAAGAGGTAACGCTCCTTTCTTACTTGCTCCTTTGCCAAGCGCAAGCCCTGTCCGTCTCGAGGTCGCTGGGGTTCCAGCGATTGTCTCGGCTTCGTTGGGGCCCAGCCCCAACGACTGCGGGTCTCGGCGACCAAAAGCTCGGGATTTCGGGATTGGGGCGGGTGGGGGCTCGGGCCCAGCGACCAAAACTGGGGATTTCAGCCGCGTTTGGGTCGGCGGGTCAGAATGTGTAGCGCAGCGCAGCGCCCGACAGCCAGGTGAGCGACGGCTTGGTATCGAATTCGCGCTGCAGGGTGCGCGGGTAGGTTCGCACCCCGCCATGCACTGCCAGGGCCAGGTGCGGGCTCACCTGATACCACTCCACGCCCAGCTCGCCCCCTGCATACAGGCCGAGCTCGTCGGCGTGGGCATAACCGTAGATTTCGAGCACGTCGTCAGTGGCCCGCCCCACACCCGCGCTGCCCTGGAGGTAGAGGCCCAGGATTTCGACGGGCCTCACGGTCAGACGCACGCCGCCGCCGGCGCTCCAGAAGGCAAACGTGCGAGGCGGCGGAGGCTGGGCGGCGTAGGAGGTGTTGGAGAGGAACAGGTCCGACTCTGCGAACACCATCAACCAGCGCAGCGGCTCGTAGCCGAAGCGCAGTCCGAACCAGGGCGCGGCCGGTGCGATGTTCTTGAGGTGTCCGAGCTGGCCGAGCACGCCGACGCTCGACTCGAGCACGAAGCCCTTGCTGCGCGGCGGAGGCGGCAGCGTGTCCGATTGGTCATCCGAGCTGTCGGACTGCGATTTCGGCATGGCGCGGGCGTCGAGCCAGGCGTTGATCTCTTCGGGCGTGAGCTGGCGTTCGCGCGGCTCTTCGCCGGCCTGAGCGAGCTCGGCGCTGGCGAGCACCAGCGCGCCTGCCAGGGCGCTGCGCCGACGCGCGCTCGAGAGCCGTGCCCTGCTTCGCATGCAGCCGCTCAGGCTAGCCGGGAAAGCCTTCGTCGGTCACCGACTGTCGTCTGGGGGTCTGTCTCGTTGTCGTTTGGGGCCCCAGCCCCAAACGAGCTCAGACCTCAGGGGATGAAATCGGCTCGGGTGGCGAT
>DATDEV010000357.1:0-3600 GCA_036522995.1 Polyangiaceae bacterium | reverse complement strand
TCCCGACCGACGCACTGGAAGGAGTCACCAACGTTGCGTTCGGCGGCGCCGACCACAAAACGCTCTACATTTCCGGGCAAGGCCCCGGCATGCAGAAGGGCCTGTTCAAGGTGCAAATGAACATTCCGGGCTATCCGTATTAGGGAGTGGCCCTGAAGTGGATCGCCTCGCGTGCTGGGCGCGCAGAGCGAGCCCCGGCGCTGTGGTCGTAGACTTCGTCCGCTTGCAGTTGAATCAGCGGCAGTGGCCGAGAGTCAAAGTATCGCAGCTCCAGTGCCAACTCGTAGACGTCCAGTCGCTCGTGATCCAGTTGCATTACGCCCCTCTCGGTCAAGCGACTTGGTGTTGTTGGGCACCGTCGCCACGAAACTAGCCGCCAGGCGCGTTTGTAGAACCGGTTCCATGTTTGGGGGGCGGGTGTTACGCTCGGCGCGCTCATGTGCCCCCGGGCCGCCGCAGCCGTAGCCGAGACCCCGCCGCCCCTGCTGTCGGCGGGCCTCGTCACCGCGTCGAGTGAGCGCCCGTCCGCCGCTCACGCCGAGCTCGAGCTCTGCTTCGCCTACGGCGGAGCCGTGCGCTACTTCATCGGTGGGCGCTTCGTGCGCTTGAGTCCCGGCGTGCTGGCGGTGTTCTGGGCGGCCTTGCCGCACCGACTCGTGGAGCTCGCGCCCGGCGCCCAGCTCATGCACCTGGAGCTGCCGCTGCATGCGCTGTGGCGCTGGCAGCTGGGCACTCCCTTCGTGCGCAAGCTGCTGGCAGGCGAGCTGGTGGTCGACGCGCACGGTCTGGCCTGGGATGGCGAGCTCACGCGACGCTGGCTGGAGGACCTGGCGGGCGGCGACGCGGCGGCTGCCCGCATCTGCGAGCTGGAGGTGGAGGCGCGCGTCCGGCGCCTCGCCTGCCGGCGACAGCAGCGCTCGGCCGAGCACACCCCAGGCCAGACGGCGCGGCGCCAGGTCGAAGCGATCGCCGATTTTCTGGGCAGCAATTATCGCGAGAACATCTCGTCGGGCGACATCGGGCGCGCCGTGGGCCTGCATCCGAACTACACCATGACCCTGTTCCGGCGCGAAGCGGGGATGTCGCTGTGGCAGTTTTTGATCCGCCGCCGCCTGGCGCACGCCCAGCAGCTGTTGCTCGGAACCGAGAAGCCGGTGCTGGCCATCGCCCTAGAATCGGGCTTCGGCTCGCTGGCGCGCTTCTACGCAGCCTTCACGCGCGAGCACGGCCTCTCGCCGGGCGAGTTTCGCAAGCGCCGCCTGTAGCTGCGCGCTCGGTTACAGTGGCATGCCGGTCGGCGAGAGCGTGCGGTTGTGCGCGAGACGCGGGCCGATTTCACCCGGTTCGAAGAAATGCACGCGCGACATGTCGAAGTGCATGTTCAAGGTGTCGCCGGCCTTCACGCCGGCGAAGGCGTCGACGTGCGCCACGACCTTCTTGTGGGCGTCGGTGGCCAGGTACACATCCATCTTGTCGCCCAGCGGCTGCACCAGCGTGACGCGCATCGGCAGTGCCGTGCCGTCGGTCTTGAAGCGCGCGTGGCTCGGATCGGCGATGGATTCGGGCCGCACGCCCAGCACGACTTCCTTGCCGACGTGCGGTTTGAGCTGGTCGTTGGCCCAGTCCGCGACGGGCAGCTTGCCGGTACCCTCGTCGAAAGCCACGCGCCCGGCCTGCTCCACCAGCTTACCGGTAAAGAAATTCATCGGCGGGCTACCCAAGAACCCGGCCACGTAGCGGTTGGTGGGGTGGTGGTAGATCTCCAGCGCTCCGGCACACTGCTGCACCACGCCCTGGTGCATCACGACCACGCGATCACCGAGCGTCATGGCCTCTTCCTGGTCGTGCGTGACGTACACGGTGGTCGCGTTCAAGCTCATATGCAGCTGCTTGATCTCGGCGCGCATCTCGACCCGCAGCTTGGCGTCGAGGTTCGACAGGGGCTCATCGAACAGAAAGCACTTGGGGTCGCGGACGATGGCGCGCCCGAGGGCCACGCGCTGCCGCTGGCCGCCTGAAAGCGCCTTGGGCTTGCGCTCCAAGAGGTGCTCGATCATCAGGATCTTGGCCGCTTTTTTGACCTTTTCGTCGATGCTGGCCTTGGGCGTTTTGCGCAGCTTGAGTGCGAACGCCATGTTCTCGTAGCAGCTCATGTGCGGGTAGAGCGCGTAGCTCTGGAACACCATGGCGATGTCCCGATCCTTGGGCGGCACGTCGTTGACGACCTGTCCGCCGATTTGAATCGTGCCGCTGGTGATCTCTTCCAGACCCGCGATCATGCGCAGCGTGGTCGACTTCCCGCAGCCAGAAGGCCCGACCAGGACCACGAACTCGCGGTCCTGAATGTCCATGTTGAAGCGGTCCACGACCCGGACGCCGTTGTCGTAGACCTTGACGACGTCCTTGAGAATTACGCCTGCCATGTTCTTTTCTTCGCGGTCGCGTCGTCCGAGCAGGCATTGCCTGGCTCTGCCGTTCGCGACGCCGAGGCAGGGATATTACACACGGAAAATCGATTCGCTAGGCAAACGTCCAGCTTTACCAAGCGCGGTTGGCTCGTCGTCGTTCGAGGCGCCGGCCCCCGGCGCTTGCTCGCTAGCGCCGGGCCTCGGCGCAGGCTGAGCCCCCGAGTGGGACGCGAAACTTGCAGTATTCGCACTGGTTCAACGGCTCCCTCACCACGATCCGCGGCGGAACGCCGCCCAAGCCCGACGTCACGCTCATCCCCGACGAAGACATGGTGTCGCTCTCCGGCAGCATGCCGTGGTGAGGCCCCCGACCGAAAGCGCTTTTCTTGCGAAGCCAGGCCGTGCTCGCTCGCATAGAGGTGGTAGGTTTCGAGCAAGGCCTGCCCCGTTGGATATCGAGCGATTAAAGTCCGATTTTACAGCCCGCTATGCCGGTAAGGCGCAGGTTTTCTCGGCCCCAGGTCGCGTGAACCTGATCGGTGAGCACACCGACTACAATGAGGGCTTCGTGCTGCCGATGGCCATCGAGCGGCGCACGTACGTGGCGGGCGCTCGCAACGGCGGCTCGCTCTTGCGCGTGGCGTCGCTGGGCCAGCGCAGTCAGGGGGAGATCGATCTCGCCGGACCCCCGGTCAAGCGCCGTGGCTCCTGGCTCGACTACATCGAGGGCACGGCGCGCGCGCTGCTGGCGCGTGGGTTCCCGGTCGTGGGCTGCGATCTGCTGATCGACAGCGAGGTCCCGACCGGGGCGGGGCTGTCGGCATCGGCGGCCCTCGAGCTGTCGGTCGGCATGGCGCTGGCGACGCTCGGCGGAACGGCAGAGCCGGACCGCGTCCAGCTCGCGCTGGCCGGCCAGGCAGCCGAGCACGAGTACGTGGGCATGATGTGCGGCATCATGGACCAGTACATCACGGCGCTCGGCAAGCCCGATGCGGCCCTGCTCATCGACTGCCGCACGCTGGAAACGCGCTCCGTGCCGATGCGGCTGAGCGGCGCCAGCGTTCTGGTGTGCGACACGCGCGTGAAGCACGAGCTGGCGTCGTCGGAGTACAACCGGCGTCGGGCCGAAGGCCTGCGCGGCGCCAATATCCTGGCCAGGTCGTTGCCAGGCGTGCGCACGCGACGCGACGTG
>DATDEV010000356.1:0-6844 GCA_036522995.1 Polyangiaceae bacterium | reverse complement strand
ACTCGGCTCGCCGAGCTGCACATGCTGCCGGCGACGCCCGTGCTCTACTGTCGCTCGGGCGATCGCACCAAGGACTTGGCGGCCAAGCTGGCCGAGCAAGGGCTACCGGTGGCGTTTCTCGAAGGCGGCGTGCTCGGTTGGGAAGCCGCGGGTCTCAAGCTCGAACGCCCCGACTGAACGAGCGGGAATCAACAGGGAGGCGGGGAGGCGGGGAGTTTTTTTGGGTGCACGCCGCACGGCCACGAGCGGCGTCGTTACGGATACGTACGGCGTCGCCCATCTCGAACCCCAAAATCTCGCCCTCCCCGCCTCCCCGCCTCCCTGTTATTTCGATCGTTCTAGAGCGGCGGCGAGGGCGGCGGCGAGGACGACGCGCACTGGGACGTCGTGCTCGCGCGCGGCGCGTGCGCAGGCGTCGAACTCGGGCTTGAGCTGCGCCGGACCGTAGGGGCCTCGCGCCACCTTGACCGGGATCGCGCCGAACTCGGTTTGAACCTCGACCAGCTCCCGCGGCCGCTCGACCCGCGAAACGCCGTGGCGCCGGAGTCCGATGCTGCTGGTCTCGCGCAGCAGCACGGTTTCCACGACGGCCAGCGCGCTTGCCTCACACAGGGCCGAAACGATCAAACCCGGGCGCCCTTTCTTCATCGTGATCGGCAATGCCCAGGCGTCGAGCGCGCCGGCCTGCAGCAGCTGGCTCATGGCGTGACCGCACAGCTCGCCGGTCATGTCGTCGACGTTTACTTCGAGCACGTAGTGCGTGGCACGCTCTGCGCTCGGCTGCTCGCTCGCGGGGCGCTCGCGGTCGCCGAGCACCACGCGCAGCGCATTCAGCCGATCGGGCAGCTGCCGGGTGCCGGCGCCCCAGCCGACGGCGAGCGGAGCGAGCCCCGGCCAGCGCTGGAAAGCCGCTGCCTGCGCGGCGACGATAGCGGCACCGGTCGGCGTCACCAGCTCGGCTTCGACGCCCGCATCGTAGGTCGGCACGCCCCGCAGACATGCCACGGTGGCCGGCGCCGGGAGCGGCAAGATGCCGTGCCGGCACGCGATCGAGCCATGGCCGAGCGGCAGCGGCGAGCACACCAGCTCGGCACCCAGGTAAGACAGCGCAGCTGCGGCGCCCACGATATCGGCGATGGCGTCGACGGCGCCGACCTCGTGGAAGGACACGGCTTCGACCGGCGTGCGATGCACGAAGCCTTCTGCCTCGGCCAGTCGACGAAAGATGGCCTGCGCGCGTGCGCGCACGTCCTCGCTCAGACGCGCTGCATCCAGCAGCCGGCGAATGTCGGCGTAGCTGCGCTCGGGGTGATGGCCCCGCTGCTCGACGACGAAGCGAACGCCACCGATCACGCCCGTCTGCGCGGGCACGACGCTCACGTCGACGCCGCCGAGGCCCACGCCGGCGATCGCCGCTTGGACCACCTCGAGCGGCACCCCCAGGTCGATGAGCGCGGCAACGGTCATGTCGCCCGCCACGCCGCTGAAGCAATCGAAGTACAGCACCTTGCCGCGGCCGGCACCGAGCTCGAGCGGCGCATTGCCGAACCGGAGCGCGTCGCCACCCCGCGCCTCGCCGTGGCTATGCCCGTGTTGCCCGTGCCCGTGCCCGCCGACCCCGCTCGATTGCCTCACGATGCCACGAAAACGCGGCTCCTTGGGCGGCTGGGTGCCGTCGCTCACAGGGACTCCGGAACGCGCTTGAGCTGCCTGATGACGGCCATGGCCGCACCGAAACCGTTGTCGATGTTGACCACCGTCACGCCCGACGCGCAGCTCGTGAGCATGCCGAGCAGCGCCGTGAAGCCCGACAGCGCCGTGCCGTAGCCGACCGACGTGGGCACGGCGATCACCGGCGCGCGCACCAATCCGCCCACGACGCTGGGCAGCGCTCCCTCCATGCCGGCGATCACGATCAAGACCTCGGCGCGCGTGAGCTCCGGCAGCACGGCCAGCAGCCGGTGAATACCCGCGACTCCGACATCGAAGAAGCGACGGCAGCCAATCCCGGCCATGCGCAAGGTCTCGATGGCTTCTTCGGCGACCGGCACGTCGCTCGTGCCGGCGGTTACGACCGCCACGCGCTCGTCGGCGCTGAGCGTCGGCGGGCGGGCCTGGAATGATGCGGTGCGGGCGTGGACGCGGTACTCGAGCAGCGGCGCGAGCGGAGCCAGCCCGGCGAAGGCCTCCACCGAGAGCCGCGTGACGAGCACGTCCTGACCCGCCTCGATCAAGCGGCCGGCCACACCAGCGATCTGCTCGACGGTCTTGCCCGGCGCAAAGATCACTTCGGCCATGCCCTGGCGTAATGCGCGGTGGTGATCGACCCTGGCGTACTCCAGGTCGGCGAACGGCAGCCGCGACAGCTCGGCGAGCGCGCTCGGCACGTCCAGCTGTCCGGCGCTCACGGCCGAAAGCAGCTCGGCGAGGCGTGACCGATCCATCGGATCAGGTAGTAACGTGAGAGTGCCGCCTCGCCAAGGCCTCAGCGGATATTTCCTCAGCGCCTGGGCCGTGCTTGTCTTGCCCCAATGCCGGTATTGGTCGCGCTGCCTCTAGGGCTGAGCCTTGGCGTGGGCTTCGCTTGGTCGGCGCGTCGCGAGCTGCGGCGCGTCACGACGCGCGACACCGCGAGCCGGGGCCTCGGCGTGGCGATCTTGTTCGGCCTGTTCGTGTTTACCCCCGTGGCGGCGTACTTTCTGGCGTTCGAGCCGGACTGGTGCCTGGCCTACCTGGTGGACACGACGCAGGCCTCGGCTGCGCTGGTGCCAGCGCTGCTGGTGCTGGAGCTGATCAGCGTTCCGAGCGGATTCCTGCTCGGCAGCCGGCTTTTGCGCCGCGGCGACGAGCTCAACTTGCTGCGCGTGCTCGGGGGCGGCGTCGTGCTCACCCTCGGCGGAGCCATGCTGGGTTTGCGGCGCTTCGCGGTGCAGGGCAGCTACGTGCAATTTCACGGCGACTTCGGCACGCAGCCACTGGCCGGAAGCTCGCTGGGCTACGCCATCCTGCTTCTGGGGTTCTGGCTCGCCGTTGGCCTCACTTTCGCGCTATGGAACCTGCGCCGACTCGATTGACGAAAGCCTCCTCATGTCCGAAAAACTAGCCGACCCCACGCCGCGTCTCCTGGAGCTCGCCACCGAGCTGGTCGAGCGTGCCCGCAAGCTGGGCGCCGACGTGGCCGAGGCCAGCGCGCGCAGCGGCTGGGAGCTGTCGGCCAAGGTCCGGCTGGGCAAGACCGAGCTGGTGGAAGAGGCGGGGCACCACGGTGTGTCGTTGCGAGTCATCCGCGGCGGTCGCGTCGCCACCACCGCTACCAGCGACCTCACGCTGCGCGGCATAGAGCGCTGTGTGGCCGACGCGCTCGAGCTGTGCGCGCTGTCGGAGCCTGATCCCTTTGCCGGTCCCGCACCCGTCGAGCTGCTCTCGAAGCCGCCTTACCCCGAGCTCGAGCTGCTCGACGAGAGCATCGACGCCATCGACGCAGGCCAAGCCATCGAGCAGGCCCGACTGGCCGAGCGGGCAGCCCTGGATGCCGATCCCCGCATCCAGCTCAGCGAGGGTGCCACGTTCTCGCGCACGAGCGGGGCGAGCGCGCTGGTGCTGTCATCGGGCTTTCAGGGCGCGGTGCGCGGCTCGTACGCCGCGCTGGCCGTGGCGCCCGTGGTCGAGGACGAAGGCGGCAAGAAGCGCCGCGGTCACTACTACTCGGCGAGCCGCCGCCACCAGGATCTCGAATCACCCGAGTTCATTGGCCAAGAGGCAGCGCGTCGCACCCTGCGCAAGCTGGGCGCGCAGAAGCTGGACACGACGGAAGCGGCCGTGGTGTTCGATCCCGACGTGGCGCGCTCGCTGGTGGGAAGCCTGGCCGGCTGCATCGTGGGCGGCGCTCTGTGGCGCAAGTCGAGCTACCTGCTCGAACGCGAAGGCACGGCGGTCGCGAGCGAGCTCGTCACGATCATCGACGATCCGCTGATCGTGCGCGGCCCGGGCTCACGACCTTTCGACGGCGAGGGGCTGAGCTCACGCCGCAACGTGCTCGTCGAGCGCGGCGAGCTGAAGGGCTTTCTGCTGGACTGCTACAGCGCGCGCAAGCTCGGGCGAGAGTCGACCGCTTCCGCCAGCCGCAGCGGCGGCTCGATCGGCGCGTCCACCACCAACTGCATCCTGCAACCGGGCGCGCTTTCGCCGGCCGAGATTCTGAGCAGCACCCCGCGTGGCCTGTATGTCACCGAGCTGATGGGCTTCGGCTTCAATCCGATCACGGGCGACTTTTCGCGTGGCGCGGCCGGTTTCTGGATCGAGAACGGCAAGCTGTCCTTTCCGGTGAGCGAGGTCACCATCTCCTCGACGCTGGACGCGATGCTCAAGGCCATCGACGCAGTGGGCAACGACCTGGAGCTCAAGACGTCGACCGCTTCGCCCACCCTGCGCGTCGCTTCGATGACCATCTCGGGAAAGTAGAGGCCTGGTTTCAGGCCGCCCAGCTGGGCGGCCGCGCCACGAACGCGACTGGGCCCTCCCGAAGAGCGGAATCAACAGGGAGGCGGGGAGGCGGGAAGGGCGAGCATTTAGGGTTCGGTCCATGCGACGCCGTGCGTATCCGTACCGATGCCGCCTTTCGCCGTGCGGCTCGCAACCCAAAAAAACTCCCCGCCTCCTCGCCTCCCTGTTGATTCCCGCGCGTTTCAGTCGAAGGAGTTGATGGCGCCGGGCGAGGCACCGCTGCCGCCATGCTCGGCGAACGAGCTCGAGCGATCATCGGGTGCGTCTGGCGAGCGTCGAGCGAAGCTGCGCCCGGCGTGTGGCGCGGAGAACGCCGGAAAGCGTGAAATGATGCCCTCGGGTCCGACGAGCAGGAGCGGCTCGCCGGAGTTCGCCAGCCCGCGCTCCCCCAGCGTGGGCAGCTCGAGCACGCGCGCCCCGGCCGCAAAGGGCACGTCGAGCGCCGAGCGCGCGGCTCCCTGCGTCACCAGCACGACGATTTCTCCGCCAGCGAGCGTCGCTGCCGGCAGCGCGGCGCGGCCCGTCGCATCCTCGAGCCATAAACCATCCAGCACGACCGGTCGCTCGGCGTCGTTGATCAGCTCGACCCACTCGCTGGCGGGCTCCGGCCCGAGAGCGTTGGCCAGGACCTCGCTCAGCACGAGGTGTCGGCGCTCGGCGCCGGTGGTGACCCGCAGCCGGAGCGGGCTCACCTCACCCTGACTCGATACGGTCTCACCTAGCAGCTCGAAGGCCGTATCGGCCGTCAAACCCTGCAGCAGCGTGAATCGCTGCCCGGCCCGGGCCACGATGAGCTGGGGCGCGGGGTCGCTCAGCAGCCAAAGCATGTCGGCCGAGCCCTGGGTCACCTGCACCCGATCGTCGAGCACGTGCAGACAGCCGCCGGCCAGAAGCTGCTCTCCTCCACAATCAACCGCCTCGCTCGGGCGCGAGGGCACGAAGGGTGACGGTTCGAAGGGAGCACCCCCGAGCGTGGGCGGCCCAACCAGCGGAGCTACCAGCTCGGCCTGCGCGCGCAGCTCGACACAACCGGCGAGGGCCGTGCCGGCAGCACCGACACTGAGCTCCAGCGGAACGTGACCGGGCTCGAGCGAAAGCGCTGGCGCAGCCGAGGGGAGCTCTAGCCCACAATAGAGGGCGTAGGCGTGTTTGGGCCGCTCCGGTGGAGGGAACAGCCGCGCGGGCGGTGAGGCGGAGCCGGCTGCGACCACCAGCTCCTCGACCAGCCCGTGGCCGAGGAGCGCCAGACTGTAGCGGGCGTCGGGCTCGAGCGGCGTGAGCGGCTGCAGGAGCCAATCGCGCTCATCACGCCAGTAGCGAAGCGGCAGCGCGCGTGTCCGAATGGCCTCGGGTAGCTGGCCCTGAGCAAGCGCGCGCTCGTGGTAGTCCGAGAGAGCGCCCTGGAGCAGCCAGGGCTGGCCAAGGGCCGCCGCGCCGCGCAGCCTGCCTCGAAAGACCGAGGTGACGGCGCTCGGTTCGGCTGGCGGCTCGAGCTCGAGCGCAGGCCCCGTCGAAACCTCTGCTCGCGGCGGCGGCAAGTCGAGCTCCGGCCCCCCGCAGCCCGCGAGGTAGGCCCAGATCGTCATCAGCGCGCGGCCGGCCCGAGCAGGCATGCAGGGGTCGGTCGGGCAACGGCCGGCCGAGTTGCGAAAAATGCTAAAACTCGTGCGCGTGACGCCCGACGACATCAAGCAGCTTCGCAAGGAGCTGAGCTGTACCGCCCGCGACCTCGCCACCACCCTGGGCATCGAACAGAAAGAGGTCTTGGCTTGGGAGGCCGGTGAGCTCTTCCCGACCAAGCGCTTCGTGGACCGGATGCTCGAGCTGCGGACAAAAGGCCCTGGCGCGGTGCTCAAGGCGGCGAAGGGCAAAGCGGTGGCCCCCACCGATCGCCTGAGCGATCCCGCGTTTTGGGCGATCGTCAAGAAGCTGGCGCTGCACCCACCACTCTACGAGCAGGTGAGCAAGCTGGCCGAGAAGTTCGACGACAAGAAGGACTGAGCGCAGGCAGGCGGCTCGCCGCTCAGCCGCTGACCTGATTCGTCATTCGTCGTCGTCGTCGTCGTCTTCGTCGTCGTCGTCGTCGTCGTCGTCCGACTCTTCTTCGTTCGGAGCGACTCCCGGCGCGGCCGTGCCGCTCGACGCATCTTCGTCGTCGTCTTCGTCGTCTTCGTCGTCGTCGTCGTCGTCGTCGTCTTCGTCGTCGTCGTCGTCCGACGCGCCTTCTGCCTTCTTTTCGGCGCCGTCCGACTCTTCGCCGTCCGACTCTTTGTCGTCGTCGTCGTCGTCTTCGTCTTCGTCTTCGTCGTCGTCGTCGTCTTCGTCGTCTTCGTCCGACTCG
>DATDEV010000355.1:0-7279 GCA_036522995.1 Polyangiaceae bacterium | reverse complement strand
TCACCAGGTGCCGCTCTTCCAGGGTGGGCAGCACGATCTCGAACGCTTCCTTCACCTGCGCCCAGTCGCCGGCGCGAGCCGAAAGCTCCACCAGGCGGCCCGCAGCGCTGGCCGAGCCGGCGTCCACGCTGAGCACGCGCTCGTAGAGGCGCCGCGCGCGATCGTGCTCGCTCGGGATGCGCTCGGCGAGCTCGGCGCCCTCCTGCCAGGCGCGCGCTGCCCCCGCCGGATCCGCCAGCTGCCGCGACAACGCGTCGCCAAGCCGTTCGAGCAGCGCGGCGCGCTGCGCCGGATCGGCTGGACGACTCAAGCGGCGCTCGAGCGTGAAGCGCACCATGGCGCCGTCTTCTTGATCGCGCGCCAGCCGTTCGATGGCGTCCAGCACGTCGTCGGCCAGATCGCTCACCTCGCACAGCTCGCGGTAGCGCCGCAGCGCCTCCCCCGCGTTACCGCGCTGCTCGGCCAGCTCGGCCAGCCGCAGCAGGGCCAGCGTCTTGCGCTCGCCTTCGGAGACTTCGACGGCGCGCGCCAGCTCGGCCGCCAGCCCGTCCAGATCGCCGGTCTTGGCCAGCAGCTCGATGAGCATTTCGTGCGCCGTGCGATCGCGCGGATCCTCGGTCAGCGCTTGACGCAGCGTTTGCATGGCAACCGCTGGCTGGCCGAGCTCGCGGCTCTGCAGCGACGCCAGCGCGTGCAGCAGCTCACGGCGCCGCGTCGGATCCTGCTCTTGGCCGAGGGCGCTCTGGTACAGCTCCAGCCGCTCCTCGGGCGCCCCCTGTTCGGCCAGCAGGTGATCCACGCGGCTGACCAGGTCGCGCGAACCGGGGTCGAATACCAGCGCGCGCTGCAGCAGATCGACCGCGCGCTCCAGGTCACCGGCAGCCGCGAAAGCCTCGCCCGTAGCCTTGGCCAGCTCGAACACCTCCGCCGAATCGACGACCGCAGAACCGAGCGCAGCGTTCAGCACCGCAGCGCGATGCGCCGAGCTGCCGTGATCGGCCATGCCCAGCGTGAGCGCGAGCCAGAGGGCGAGGTCCTCACGCCGCTCGCGCAGGGAGATACCGAGGCCGGTACCAGACAGCTCCAGTGCGCGTTCCGGGTCGCGCAGCGGTCCCGCCGCCAGCGTGCTCGCCTCGCGCAGCAGCGCGAGCCGCTGCGCGGCGTCGGGCAATAGCTCGGCTCGCACCTCCAGCACGCGCAGCAGCGCGGGGCCCGGCTCTTCGCTGCGCAGCGCTGGCTCCAGCACCTCGGCCGCGAGCTCGCGCGTGTCCGGCAAGCTCAGCAGCTTCTCGACAGCGCTGCGCGCGGCGCGGTGGCTCGGCTCCAGCGTCAGTGCTTCGCGGTAGGCGTTGAGCGCGCCTTCCGGATCGCCGAGCTTGGTCATGCGCAGCTCGGCCAGATCCACCCACAGCTTGGGCCTGTCCGCCGGCGCCGCCCAGGCGATCTCCTGCTCGACCAGCTCGCAGACTTCGAAGAAGCGCTTGGCCTGCACCAGCAGCGGCATCAAACGTCGATACAGCTCGGGGCTCGCGCCGTAGCGCTCGATCAGCTTCTCCCACAGCTCGATGGCGTTGTCCGGGTTGCGACCCTTCTCGGTGGCAAGCTCGGCCGCCGACAGCGCCAGCACGCGGGCCTCGTCCGGATCCTTGGTGCGCTCGGAACGGTGAAACAGCATCTCCGCCAGGCCGTCGTCGTCGTTGGCCTCGCGGTACAGAGTCTCGAGTCGGCGCAGGGCCTCGTCGGTCCAGGGCGAGCCGAGCAGCGCGCGCCAGGCGATCGTCGCGCGCTCCGTGTCCTTGGCATCGCCATCGCACAGTCGAGCCAGCCTTCGCGCGGCAGCCTGGCACGGCTCACGATCCTGCTCGAGCTCGACCACCAGCGTGAGCGCGCCGATCAGCTGCTTCAGCTCTGCCGATTCGGTGCACAGCTCGCACAGCTCGCGCGCTGCCACGAGCGTGGCCGCGCCGCGTTCGCCCAGGTCGATCACCTGCTGAAACGCCGCTTTGGCGCGCTTCACGTCGCCGCTGCGCAAGTAGACCAGCCCCACGTCGGCCGCCACGCGCGCGCGCACGGCGTTGTCCTTGCTCGTGGTGAGGGCGCGCGACAGCAGCCGCGCGGCCTGCTCGGGTCGGCTGAGCGCCAAGCTGAGGGCCACGAAGCGCCCGCGCAGGTCGTCATCGCCCGGGTTGCCTGCCACCACCGGTCCCAATAGCTCCAGCGCGCCGGCCGGATCGGACAGCACGTCTTGGCGCATGATACCGAGCCTGCGCTGCACCTCGACCCGGCGCGGCCCACGCACGCTCTTCAGCTCGAAGCTCAGCATGGCGATCGCGCGATCGGTGCGACCTGCGCGCTCGTAAGCGTCGGACAGCGCCGCCGCCGCGCGTGGCGCGAGCGCACGATTTTCGAGCAGGCCCTCGGCGGCGGCCAGCGCGCTCGGGTGACCCGGCTCGAGCTGCAGCAGGCCTTCGATGTGACCGAGCGCGCGCGGCAAGTCCTTGAGCACCGCCGCGCACAGGTCGACGAGCTGCTCGCGAAGCAGCAAGGCCTCCTCCGGCCGGGGCGCAGGCTCGCGTTTCAGTGCCTGCTCGAAGATGTCAGCGACCTCCTTGTGACGTCCGCGCGCCAGCAGTCGCCGTACCACCGTCTCACGCGCGGGCTCGTCGCCCGGCGCGAGCTTGAGAATGCGCTGCCCGACGTCGATCGCCAGATCGTCGCTGTCGGCGGAGCTCTGCAGCAGCTCGGCGGCGCGACGCAGCAGCTGCAATTTGACGTCGGTTTCCTGCGCCCGCAGGCTGGCGTCAGCATAGAGCTCGGCGAGTCGCCCGGTCTTTCCGGCAATGCCGTAAAGGCGCTCGAGCATCGCGAAGGCCTCGGGGTGGCCCGGAACGGCCGAGGCGGCCCGCTCGGCGTAGCCGATAGCGCCATCCAAATCACTGAGCTGGGCGTGAAAAAACTCGGCCGCGCGCAGGTAGATGAAGGCCTGCTGCTCGCCGGTGAGCAGCTTGATGCGCTTGTCGATCGCGACCTGCTCGTAGGCCATCGCGACGTCCGAAACCTTGTCGTGACGAACCGCGGCGCGGTGCAGCCGCTCCCAGGCTTCGATCGGCACCTCGCCTTTGGCGATGGCGCTGACCAGCAGCTCGAGCACGTTCATCGGGTCGTCGAGACGTTCTTCCAAAGCTTCCGCGACTTCCCACAACTTGAGGGCAAGGACGCTGACAGCCTTGCGCTTGCCCTCGGTCTTGGGAGCGTCGTTTTTCGGAGCTTCGGACTTCGGAGGTACGGTGGTCATGCGAAGGCCGGTCTGGAAGGCTAACAGACCTGCCGGGCGGCTTGGGTACCGCTAATGGGCTCCTCACCTCTCTGTCGCGTCTGTCGCGTGACCGTTGGGGCCCCAGCCCCAACGGCGTGATCATCCGACCATGTGGGATACTGGCACCGTCAGACGCGCAGGAACGCGCTCAGCTCGCTCACGACGCGCTCGGGCTCGTCCCAGTGCACGAAGTGACCCGCTTCCTCGAGCCTGCAGATCGTCAAGTGCTCCACGCGGGTGGGCAGATCGTCGAGTAAGCTCGAATCCAGCGCAGGATCGCGCTGTCCCCACAAGATCAACGTAGGGACCGTGATCGTGGCCGGGCACACCAGGGGCCAGCGAAAGGCCGCTCGGTAGTAGCTCAGCGCTGCCCGCGCAGCGCCAGGCCGCAGCAGCTCTCGCCGCGCCCCTTCCACCGCGGCGTCACTCAGCAGCTCGCGCTTAGCGACCAGCTTATGCAAGAGCCAGTGAAACACCCAGCGACGCGTGACGAGCCATTCGGCCAGACCGCGTAGTTGAAAGAGCAGCAGGTACCAGCTGCGCAGCAGCTGCCGGCTCCGGGTCAGCGCACGCGCGTAGCTCTCCGGGTGCGGGGCGTTCAGCACCACCAGCCGCTCGACCAGCTCCGGCCGCTGGCTGGCGAAGCAGAAAGCCAGCATCCCGCCCCAGTCGTGCCCCAGCAGCGTCACGCGCTCTTCGCCCGTCCAGCGCACCAGCGCCGCCAGATCCTCGAGTAGCGCGGAAGAGCGATATGCCTCTAACCCCTCGGGTTTGCTGGAGAGGCCATAGCCGCGCAAGTCCGGCGCTATGGCGCGGAAGCCGCGCGCCGCGAGCTCCTGGCACAGCTCGCGAAAACCGAGCGAAGAGTCAGGAAAACCATGCAGCAGGATCACGCTCGGGCCGGCGCCGATCACCCGCACGTGGAGCGTCCCGCTCGGCGTGCTCACCATCTCCGACTCGATCATCTGTGATACATGCGCTCCGCCGCGCGCAGCAGCCACGGCAGCGTCGACGGCACGGCTCGCTTCAGCAGGTAGAGCAGCCAGGCTTCGGAAGTCACGGGAACCAGGGCTCTACCACTTCTGGCGGCGCCGACGATGGCCCGCGCGACGATTTCCGGCGGGTGGGCGCGTCGCTGGTAGAACTCGCGAAGCGCGCTACGCTTCTGCTCCGTGTCAGCCGCGCCACGCATTCGCGCGCCGTCCAGAATCGAGGTGGCGATGAAGCCGGGGCAGACCACGCTCACCCTCACCCCCGACGGGAAGAGCTCGGCGCGCAGCGCCTCCGACAGGCCCACCACTGCGTGCTTGGTGGTGCCGTAGGCGGTCAGGCTGGGCTGGTTGCAGAAGCCGGCGGCAGACGCGACGTTGACGATGCGCCCGGCGCGCCGCTCGCGCAGGCGCGGGCCGAACGCGCGCACGCCGTTGATCGTGCCCCACAGATTGGTGCGCAGCAGCCATTCCCAGTCGGCGGGCTCGGTGTCGAAGAAGCCGCCCGCCAGGCCGACGCCCGCGTTGTTGACCAGGCAAAAGCTCGGTCCGAGCTCGCGTTCGATGCGGTCGGCGAACGCCTGCATGGCGTCAGCATCGGCCACGTCCACGCGAGCGCCCAGCGTGGCCCGAGCGCTCAGCGCCCGACACTCGGCGAGCGTGGCTTCGAGAGCCGCCTCGTCCAGGTCGCAAGCTCCCACCAGCGCGCCGGCGGCTGCCAGCTCGAGCGCCGTCGCTCGGCCGATGCCCTTCGCCGCGCCCGTAACGACCGCCACGCGTCCGCGGAGGTCGACGCCGGGCACGCTCAGTCTCCTCCGTCGCACAAGTAATTCAGCGCGCGCAGCCCCGGCAAGAAGAAGTACTCCCCGCCTCGCAGCTGCACGAACTTCGGCAGCCCTTCGTAGCGGGCGCGCACGGGCCGAGCCTGCACCGAAAAGATACGCGGCACCGGCTGATCATCGAAGTCGAACGCCAGCTTGCCAATCAGCGGGTCGCGTTCCGCCGACAGCCCGGCGAACTTGCAGTTGTTCATCCAGTTCTGCTGAATGAACTCGAACTGTCGCCTCAGGTTGGCGTTGAGCGCCACGAAGCACAGCCCGCGCTCGGTGCCGTCGTCCGTGCGCGGCATGGCGCCAGGCAACTTGGGTCCGTAGGCGCGGCCCCGGCGCACCAGGCGATGCAAGTTGGCATCGTGCAAACCTTCCTTGGCGGTGTCTCCGAACATGTCGCGCGGGTTGGCGCGGCGCACGTGCGCGCCTATCGGGCAGCGCAGCCCGTCGGGGTCGAGCTCGCGGAAGCCGAAGTCGTTGAGCTCACCAGCGTGCGCTGGCTCGGCATCCGGCGCCTCCACCAGCGGCACACCGTTCGGCCAGCGCCCGACGAAGAGCGCCGCGATGCGCTTGGCGCGCTCGGGCACGTTCGGGGCCTGCTCGGCGACCGCGGCGTCCCAGCAGTAGCTCCAGAAGTCGCCCACCTTTTGCTGCAGCTTGCGCAGCACCAGGTAGGTGCCGTTGTAACCGAAGGCCACGCGCTCCGAGCCGGAGATCGGGAAGGGATGCTCGCGTGTGCCGCGCCGGGCTCGCGCCGTGGGCACCGGACTTATCTGCCCGTAACCATTGGTATAACCGAGCAGGATCTCCCCCGGAGCCAGCTTCGGATCCCCGCGATGTCGACGCCGCCCGCTGCCCCGAATGAACGGCTGCGCCACCCCGTCGACGAAGCCGAAATGCTCACGGCCGTCGTCGGGCAAGCTCACGTCTTCATAGCGGTGCTGGATGCCGTAACGCTCGAGCAGCCGCTCCAGCTCCCCCGCCCGCGTGGAGAGCTCGTCATCGCTGCGCGCATACAGCATGGCCAGCGCGTCGACGGGCTGGGCATCGTTACCGAACTCCCAATGCTCGGGCGCATCACTGGCCACGTCACCCAGCACGTCCGAGCGCTCCGGGTGCGCCATGCCCTGCGCGAACTCTCGCGAGAACGTGGCCAGCTCCTCGCCATCCAGGCCCAGCGCCCGCAGGCCGCGCGCCGAGAAAGCCACGTTGAAACGAAACTGGCCGTCGCGATCCTCACGCCCGGAGGCCACGTCGGTGAGGACACGCCGCAGCCACTCACGCGGCTGCCCGTCATCGAAGCGCAGTCGATAGAAGCGCGAGCGCCGGTGATGCTTGTAGGCGTACAGCACCAGACCTTGAACGTCAGCTCGTTCCACGTCGCCCTTTCATAGCAGACCGAGCAGGCGCTCGGCGCTGCGAGGCGTGAGCGTGGTAGCCAAAAGCTCGCGAATTTCCGCATTACGCAGCACGTCCTGCACCGACAGTGTCGGGTAGGCGCTGTACCAGACCTGCGTCGGCACCTGGTAATCGCGCGTCCAGCTCTTGAAGGATTGCTCGTCGCGAGCACCCGCGAATACCAGCAGGTGCGTCTTCGGGTAGCGGATGGTGTTGGACCAGATCATCGTCAGCCCCATCGAAGCCTTGTCGACGAAATCGCCCAGGTACGACTCCCAGCTGCCGTCGTAGTTACTGAAGAACAGCAGGCGATTGCCCGTGCTCTCCGGCAGCACCACCCAACGTGCGAAATGAATGCTGGTGATGCCGCCCAGGTTGCCGACACGCGCCCCGCTGGCCGCCATGGCGCTGACCAAGAACACCATGGTCTTGAGCGCGAAGGCGCGGTAGCGCCCGGGCTTGATCGGCACCAAATGGGTCAGGCCGTTCTGTTCGACTCGATCTTCCTCCACCCCGATCAGGTCGCGCTTGCGGCGCAGCGCCTCGGCGTCGAGCGGCGGCATGACCTTGCGCAACCGCTCGTCGCGACGCTCGAAGAAAGGCGCCGTCAGCAGCGCCGCCAGCACCTGCAGCGGCCTGGCGAACGCGGCCAGCAGCCAGCTCGGCCAGCTGCCGAGCCAGCCCGTGGGCGCCGGCGGCAGCCCGCGCTCGATCGTCCCCCAGCTCAAGCCTTCGGCCAGCGCGAC